>CBHWAL010000520.1:0-3302 GCA_966111495.1 uncultured Achromobacter sp.
ATAAAAAACCGGCCTGAAAGGCCGGCTTGCATGTACCACGCAAGGCCCCGTCGCATAACGCGCCGGGGCCTTTTGCATTACTGGTCGAGCTGGATCTTGGCGTCGTTGGCGACGTTTTTCCACTTCTTCACGTCGCTGGCGATCACTTGCTGGAAGGCGTCCGACGAACCGGCCACCACGGTGCCGCCCAGGCTGGCCATCTTGGCCTTCACTTCGGGCGTGTTCAGCGCCTTGACCGAGGCGTCGTGCAGCTTGGTCTTCACGGCTTCCGGCAGGTTCTCGGGCGCCAGCAGGCCATTCCACGCGTTGGCTTCGTAGCGCGCCAGGCCGGCTTCCTTGAACGTCGGCGTGTCGGGCAGTTCCGGCGAACGCACGTCGGCGGCAATGGCGATCGGGCGGATCTGGCCGCTCTTGATGTAGGGCAGGGAGGCCGGCACCGGTTCCCAGATCATCGACACCTGGCCGCTGATCACGTCGGTGAAGGCCGGGCCCGCGCCGCGGTAGGCGATGTGCATCAGATGCGCGCCCGTCATCGACTTCATCAGTTCCATCGCCAGGTTGCCCAGGCCGCCCGCGCCGGAGGACGCATACGTGTACTTGTCCGGATTGGCCTTCGATTGCGCGATCAGCGCGTTCAGGTCGGCGGCGGGGAAATCCTTCGTGACGCTCAGCACGCCGGGCACGGTGACCAGTTGCGTGATGGCCGTGAAGTCCTGCGACGCGTCGTACGTCAGGTTCTTGTAGACGGCGGGGTTCGTGCCGTGGGTGCTGGAGGATGCCAGGAGAATGGTGTAGCCGTCGGGCGCGGCATCGGCGACGTAGCGCGTGCCGATCGAGCCGCCCGCGCCGGCCTTGTTCTCGACCACCACCGTGACGCCGAGTTCGGTGCCCAGTTGCGCGGCGAAGACGCGGCCGATGATGTCGGCGGTGCCGCCCGGGGCGAACGGGACGATCATGCGGATGGGCTTGCTCGGGTAGTCGGACTGCTGGGCCGAAGCGCCGGCCGCCAGCGTGGCGCCGGTAAAGAGCGCCAGGGCGATGGTGGTTTTCTTCAGGGTCATCTGTATCTCCACGAGAAGGTTAGTCGAGGCTGCGATCGAGCCAATCGACGATCAATCCGGCAATGTGGTCGCTGTTGCGATCCAGCATGCAGAAGTGCGAGTTGCCGGCGATGCCGGCAACGGGCAGGTCCAGCACGTCGGCGCGTTGGCCGGCCGCGCGCAGGGCGTTCCAATAGGCGTCCGTCTGGGCGCGATAGCGCTGCCAGGTGTCGTCCGCGGTGAAGTGATCGCCCCAGACCAGGAGTTGCGGGGGCAACTCGCAGGTGGCCTGGGCCGGGGTGCCGGTGGGCTCGACCGCCACGACCGCGCGCACGGTCGCGGCATATTCCTGGGCAAGCTGCGTGGCAAAACCGCCGCCCTGGCTGTGTCCCATCAGGATGCAGGGGCCCACGAAGTCGAGCAGTGCGCGATAGGCGTCCAGCGCCATGTCGCCGTGCGTCAGCCAGCGCGGCACGAACTGCTTGGAAAACGTGTCGAACGCCTCGACGGGGAACTGCTGCCCCGGATACGGTTGGCGCGGTTCGCCGGCCCGCGCATAGCCCGACGGCGGCCCGATGCGGAACAGCCGCCACGCTTCTTCCTTGGAGCGGAAGATCGGGGCCGAGTCGTAGATCTCGGGAAACATCGCCCAGGCCGCACGGCCGCGTTCCGGCGCGTCGGACACAAAGACGTCGTAGCCGGCCTGCAGCAGCCGCCACAACCAGCCGTCGCGGCCGTCCGGCGTGCTTTCCCACTGCGCGCCCGTCATGCCGCCGCCGTGCCACAGCAGGACGGGGTAGGGCCGGGTCGGCTGCGCCAGCCGGTATTCCTGCACATACAACTGGCCGGCGCTGTAGCCGCCGTTCATGTCGATCAGCCGGGGCGACGCGTTGCCGACCACCTTTTGCTGCTGCATCGGCAGACCGCCGGCCACAACTTCGACGCCGCCGAGGTAATGGCTGCGGATGGACTTGAGCTGGACAGGCGTGTCGGGCATAGGGTTTTCCAGGGGTGGATGCGGGGATATTAGTTGCAAGGTGTTTCGGTCTTGTGCAAAATGCGCACTCGTTGTGCCAAATCGGCACAGACGATGAGCCGCAGGCAAACACGCGCCCAGCCCCGGGTAGACATGGGGCGGGCAGGAAGGACGAGACGCATGGATATCAAATGGCTGGAAGACTTCGTCGCGCTGTCGAAGTCGCGCAACCTGTTTCAGGCCGCGGAGTCGCGCAACGTGACGCACCCGGCATTCGGGCGCCGCATCAAGGCGCTTGAAGAATGGGCGGGCGTGCCGCTGGTCGAGCGCGGCCACCAGGTGTCTACGCTGAATGCCGCGGGCCGCAGCGTGCTGGCCGCGGCCATCGATGTGCTGGACATCCTGCACGAGACCCGCGAAGGTCTGCAGAAGCCTGAGCAGGAACGCGCCCGCAAGATCATCATCGCGTCAGGCAAGACGCTGGCGCACTCCGTGCTGCCGGGGCTGATGGCCGGCGTGCAGCGCAGCCTGCCCGCATTTCAATTGAAGGTGATCACCACGACGCTGAATTACGGCGTGGACATGCTGGAGGATGGTGAGGTCGATTTCCTGCTGTGCCATGCCCACGAACCGCTGTACGCCAAGATCGACAATCCTAATTACCGCTACCGGCGCGTGGGCGCTGACAAGCTGGTGGCCGTCAGCGCCCCGGTCGCGCCTGGCGGCCACCATCCCCGCCATGCCGTGCCAAAGCTGGCGTCTGACCCGCCCGTGCCATTTCTGGCCTACGCCGACAGCATGTCGCTCGGCCGCATCCTTCACGACAAGCTGCGCGGCCTGTGCGAAGTGCCGCTCTTGCAGACCACCTACGAGTCCGACCTGGCCGACGCGCTGCACGCCATGGCGCGCCAGGGCTTTGGCCTGGCCTGGCTGCCGCATACGCTCGTAGAGCCCGACCTGCGCGACGGCCGGCTGGTCCGCGCCGACGGCGCCCGCAACGACATCCACATGGAAATCCGCTTGTACCAATCGGTCGGCAACACCAAGCCCCTGGCCCGCGAGGTCTGGAGCCGCATCGAGGCCTACGCCGCCAAGTAACGCCCATTGGCGGCAAAAATCAGACCAGTTCCGGGGTGGGGCCCCCCCCCACCAGTGGGCGGGGGGGGTGTGGCCCGCGCGGTGCGGCCGGTCCCGCCGGTGGGGGGGCCCGCGGGCGCCCGCGACCTCGAGCGCGTAGCGCGCGTCGGCGACGCCGAGCAGGTCCGCGAGGTCGAGCTCCTCGAGGC
>CBHWAL010000521.1:0-3296 GCA_966111495.1 uncultured Achromobacter sp.
CGCTGCGCGTACGCGCGGCGCTGGTCGTGATAGCGGGCGCGCAGTGCCCACATGACGGCGAGATCTGGCTGTTCGCGCAGTCCTTGCTCGCACAAGGCAAGCATTTGGGCCAGGTCGCTGCCGTCATCGGCGCGGTGGATGGATTCGATCAGGCTGGACATGCGCAAGGTTCTCTATTCGGAAGATCGGATCAGCGCGCCAGGGCGCCGGCTTCGTGACGGCAACTGTAGGGGCGGTCTTCGCGCGGGATGTCGTCGCTGCCGCATCGCCAACGGCGCACGCCGCCGCCCTTCTTTTCGGACCTCAGTTCGGGCAGATAGACCAGGTGCTTGCCGCCCAGCGACGGTGAGTCCGCCGTGCCCGGATCGCCTGCGATGGTAAAGCGCAGCACCCCGTTGACGGGATTCATCTCCAGCTTGCTGAAGCCGCTGGTTCGCAGCGATTCAAGCGTCACGCCGAGCGCGGCTATGTCGGGCGCAAACGTTTTGGTGCGCTGGTAGTGGCTTTCCGCGAGCAGGCGCACGGGATCCGACACGAGATCCAGGCGTATGACGTCGGCGCGTAGCGGATTGTCTGCGTCATCCTTGTCCAGGGCGACGACCGCGATCACCATGCCGGCCAGGACCAGCCCCACCATGCCGAACACGATGAACAGAAAACGGCCGGCGCCCGTAACGGCGCGGACCTGAGCCAGCGCGGGCAGCACGGCCCGCGGATTGGCCTGGCTAGACACCACGTGAGTGCCGGCGAGGGAGTTGTGCATGGCTCGCTCGCCAAAAACCGCCTGCTGTATGTGGTGGAAGATGCCGGGTAACACCAGGTTCAGGGAGTACTTCAGGGTATGGCGCCAGATCGAGCGAAGCAGTCCCGGTGAGCTGCCCTCGCGCGTCACAACCCGCTGCTTCAAGAGACGTTTGCCGGGGGAACCATTGCCCCAGGCATCCATGAAGGCGGGCAGCAGCAAGCCCAGCAGTCCGCCGGCGATTGCCAGCAGCGCGGGCCCGTCTACCCCCGTCAGGCCCTGATAGGTGTATGAAACGGCCATGGACAGACCGACCATCGCGGCAACCATGACGATGGCATCAATCGCCGTGGCGGCCAGCCGAGCCCAGATGCTGGGAAAGACGGGGGCGTCGACGCCTGGGTCGGGGCGCTGGGCGGGCGCCGCCTGGGTAGTAACCGGAAGGACGGCTTTGCAGCTGAAGCACAGCTTGTTGGCGGCCGGGTTCTGCCAGTTGCAGCGAGGGCATTGCATGGGATCGGAGGCTAGGTGCTGAAGCCGGTCTGAGCGGCAGGACTGCGGATGATACCCATGTCGTTCCGATGGAAGGCCGTCGATGTTCAGTCCTGCGGCTAGCCATCGTTCCATAAAAAGAACGATGAAGGCAAAAATCGCCATCTACCGGCGGATTGTCCTGAAGAATATAGTTCTGTTCATCGCAGCAACGCGCTGCAAGCAACACCCCAAACCTACTTCTTCAAGGACACTGACATGACCCACACCACCGCCAAGCTCGAAGTGCTGACCCCCGAAAACAGCCAGATCATCTTCATCGATCACCAACCGCAAATGGCCTTCGGCGTGCAGTCGATCGACCGCCAGACGCTCAAGAACAACGTCGTGGGTCTGGCCAAGGGCGCCAAGGCGTTCGACATTCCGACCATCATCACCACCGTCGAAACCGAATCGTTCTCCGGCTACACCTATCCCGAATTGCTCGATGTTTTCCCCGAGAAAAAAGTGCTGGAGCGCACCTCGATGAACTCCTGGGATGACCAGAAGGTGCGCGACCAGCTCGCCGCCAATGGCCGCAAGAAGGTGATCGTGGCCGGTCTCTGGACCGAAGTCTGCAACACCACCTTCGCGCTGTGCGCCATGCTGGAAGGCGAGTACGAGATTTACATGGTTTCCGACGCGTCGGGCGGCACGTCCAAGGAAGCGCATGACATGGCCATGCAACGCATGATCCAGGCTGGCGTCGTGCCGGTCACGTGGCAGCAGGTGCTGCTGGAATGGCAGCGCGACTGGGCCCGCCGCGATTCGTACGATGCCGTGATGGAAATCGTCAAGGAACACTCGGGCGCTTACGGCATGGGCGTGGACTACGCCTACACGATGGTGCACAAGGCCGCGCAACGCACGCAGACTGCCCACGACGCCATCGCACCCGTCGCTGCGCCTGTCATCGCTCGCTAAATCTCAGGCCCGCGGCCAATGCTGCGGGCTTTTTTTCTCGTACCGACCGGCAGCCCCGGAGCCTCCCATGACGACCGCCGACACCCGCCCCGCCGACGCCCAGCCGTCCTCGCCTTTCGCCTACTCCGCCTTCTCCGTGATCTGGATCGCCACCGTGCTGTCCAACATCGGTACCTGGATGCATGACGTGGGCGCCGGATGGCTTATGACGTCGTTGTCGCCGTCGCCGATGTTCGTGGCGCTGGTGCAGACGGCGGGCGCCCTGCCGGTCTTCCTGTTGTCGCTCCTGGCCGGCGCGTTGGCCGACACGATGGACCGCCGCAAGCTGCTGCTGATGGTGCAGATCGCGATGGGCTTTATCGCGCTGGCGCTGGGCCTGGTGGTGTGGTTTGGCCTCACCACGCCGTGGGTGCTGCTGGGCTTCACGCTGCTGATGGGCATCGGCACCGCGCTGTCGGCGCCGGCATGGCAGGCCATCGTGCCCAGCCTGGTGCCGCGTCCGTCGCTGCAGCAGGCCATCGCGACGAACAGCGTGGGCATCAACGTGAGCCGTGCGATCGGCCCGGCGCTGGCCGGGGTGTTGATCACCAGCCTGGGCGTGGCGATTCCGTTCTTCGTCAATGCGGTCAGCTTTATCGTTGTTGTGGCCGCACTGATCTGGTGGAAGCCGCCGGTGGCCGCCGAAAAGCGTCTGCCGCGCGAGCAGCTGTTTCATGCGATGCGTGCCGGCCTGCGCTTTGCGCTGCACAGCAAGCCGCTCAAATCCACGCTGGTCCGTGCCGTCGCGTTCTTTCTGTTCGCCAGCGCCTACTGGGCCTTGCTGCCGGTAATCGTGCGTCAGGTGTTGCAGGGCGGCGCCTTGCTCTACGGCATCATTCTGGGCTGCGTCGGCGCGGGTGCGGTGATTGGCGCCATGGTGCTGCCGCCGCTGCGCAAGAAGTTGGGTCCGGACCGTAGCGTCATGGCCGGCACGCTGGGCACGGCGCTCACGCTGGTGGTCTTTGCGGTGATCCCGCATCCCGTGGTGGCCGGTGCGTTCAGCTTCCTGGCCGGCGCGTCGTGGATCATGGTGCTGACCTCGCTTAACGTGTCGGCGCAG
>CBHWAL010000522.1:0-3288 GCA_966111495.1 uncultured Achromobacter sp.
CGGCTCAACTCACACACCCCCCCCCCCCACACCCCCACCCCCCCTCGGGCCGCGCCCGGGCGCGGCCGGGGGGGCCCCCCCCCCCGCCCCGCTTCAAACCGGGATCCCGGGCCCCTGCGGTCAGTCGTGGTGACACAAGCGCGACACGTGTAACAACACCGACAAGAAACCGTCACCACCCTTACGCGCCGGTGACATTTGCGAGGCATTCTCGCCTGTCGCGTATTTGCCGCCAATGGATTAGGATGCGCACATGACGAAGAAACAAGCATCACAACCCGCCGGGGCCAGCCCGCAAGGCTGGGGCTGGGAAAAGCCGCAGTGCCGAGGACAGGCCGCCCTGGCGCTGTTCATTGACGACCTGCATCGCATCCTGCAGGCGCATGCCGCGGGCAAGCTGGCGGACAGCAGCTCGCTGTCGGACGCGCAGGCCCAGGTGAATGAATTGCTGGCGCGGTACAACGAAGTTTCTGCCGCACCGGATATATTTCTGGGGCAGTCAGTCGAACTCAAAGAAGGCATCGACCGCAGCGGCGTAGCGCATACGGTGCCGATTTTTTCGCCGCGCCTGAAGCAGTCGCTGGTGTCGATGCTTGGACAAGGTCCGGGATGACAACCCGGCAAGCGGCCCGGCTGGCGATCAAACAGAACGGCCCCCAAAGGAAGGAGACCACAAGATGAGCACGGACAACGTTGTTGAGTTCCTCCGCCTGCTGTCCCTGGACGTTACGCTGGGCACCGCTGCCCAGCATGCCGCAGGCCAGGCCGACGCGCCGCTGGCCCTGGCCCGCCTGGCAACCTCACACGGTCTGCCCTGCAATGCTTCGGATTGGTCATCCTTTGCGCGCAACTGCCTGGACAATCTCGACCTGACCGAGGGCGACACAGGCATGGCGAACGCGACGATCTGGCAACTGGTGCAGGATCCCGCCCATGGCACGACCATTCCCGCCAGCGCCATCACCCGCGTGATCGGCATCATCTCGCAGCCCGAAGGCGAGCCGCCCGTGGTCGGCCACGTGGTCAGCGATCTGGCGCCCCGTGCGCCGATGAGCATGGCGCCGCACACGACGGGTTCCTGATCTGCGGGTTTCTGATCTGGTCTGCGTGCGGCGGTCCGTTCAGGACTGCGCGTTCAGAAAATCAATCACGCCAGCCGCGCCGGATGCGCCGCTGGCCATGCAGGCAGTCAACAGGTAGCCGCCCGTTGGCGCCTCCCAATCCAGCATTTCCCCCACACAGAAAACGCCCGGGACGGCGTTGAGCATCAGCCCGGCCGTCAGCCCCTCGAACGCGACGCCTCCCGCCGTGCTGATCGCCTCGTCGATCGGGCGCGGCCGCACCAGCGTCAACGGCAAGGCCTTGATCCGTTGGCCCAGGCGTTCGGGGTCCTTGAAGTCTTCGGCGCTCGCGCATTCTCGCAGCAAGCCCGCCTTCACACCCGTCAGCCCCAGCCGGCTCTGCAGGTGGCTTGACATGGAGCGGGCGCCGCGCGGGTGCGTCACCGCGGCCAACACCTTTTCGTGCGACCAGTCCGGCGCCAGATCCAGCATGGCCACGGCGCTGCCCTCGGCGTCAATCTGGTCGCGCAGGGTTGCGGACAAGGCATAGACGAGGCTGCCTTCAATACCCGTCTCGGCGACGACAAATTCTCCCTGGCGGGCAGGTCCGCCACAGGCCATGGACACGGACTTGACCGGCTGGCCCGCATAGCGGCTGCGAAAGTGTTCGGACCAGGCAACGTCGAACCCGCAATTGGCGGGCCGCAGTGGCGTGACCGGCACGCCGTGCAACTGCAGATCCGGCACCCATGCGCCATCGGATCCCAGCTTGGCCCAACTGCCGCCACCCAGCGCCAGCACAACGGCATCGGCGGCGTGACGCACTTCACCATCAGGCGTCGCGAAACGTAGGGAATCCACGCCAGACTTGTCATCGCGCCAGCCGAGCCAGCGGTGCCGCATGTGAAAGCGCGCGCCCTGTCCGCGCAGCCGGGCGAGCCAGGCCCTCAATAGGGGCGCCGCCTTCATCTCCTGCGGGAATACCCGGCCCGACGAACCCACAAACGTCTGGATGCCCAACGCATGGGCCCAATCGCGCAGCCCGGGGCCGTCCATGGTTTGCAGCCAGGGCTGCACGAACGGGGCGCGGTCGCCGAAGCGGGCAAGAAAAGGCTCGGCAGGCTCGCTGTGCGTCAAGTTCAGGCCGCCCCGCCCCGCCATCAGGAATTTGCGCCCCACCGAGGGCATAGCGTCGAAGACGTCCACCTGCGCCCCGGCTTCGCTCAGTTTTTCCGCCGCCATCAGGCCAGCGGGGCCGCCCCCGATGATGGCAACGCGTTTGGCGGACAGGCTCATGGCGCCGTCGCCTTCATGACAGGACGCGGAAGGGAAAAAGCGGAAGGCATGCGGAAGGAATCGCGACGGCGAGATCGTGCGGGCACCGGGCCACGGGTTGCAGATTGTCTCACGGCGGGGCTGGCCGCTAGCGGGCGTGCGCGTCGCCACCGCCAGGAAAAGCCGGCGCCGACCATTTCTTGACCGCAGGCGCCAAGCCTATGTTTTTGCTGGAAAAAATCGATATACGCAGCAGCTATCCCAAGGGTTTTCCACAATCCCTGTGGGTAACTGCCGCGCCCCCGGGGCGAAACGTCAGGCGCGTTGGGCCGCCTGCATCGGACCGGACCAGGGCTCGGCGTCGAGCTGGAAACGCAGTTCCTGGTATTCGCCGTCGACCGCGACGCTGCGCAGCAGGCCGGCGTCAAGCGCTTGACCGAGCGCGCGGCGGCAGAGGGTTTCGGGATCGTCCGGCAGCGACTGGAACACGCCATCGGGAATGCGCAGCCTCAGCAACGCAGAGGGATCGCCGCGGTCGGCCGGACGACCGATATGGATGTGGGCCGGATACCCGTGCGGGCACCAGATGCCCACGTGGTACTTGCCCTCAGCGCCCGTATCAGCAACGTAGCCGGGATGATCGTATTTTGCGGTTCCCATGGACACTCCTTCTGTGCGGCAATTCTCTGCGGCAATGTAGCGCGCGTGGCCCATGGTAGCGCAGGGTTGCGGCCGTGTGCGGCTGCGGATACCCGGGAAACTCCGGACGCAGCACGCGCATGACCCAGCGCAATCGCCAGACGAAAAAAAGCCGCGACAGTGTCGCGGCTTTTTTTGCTGCGGCCTTGCCGGGTGCGTTTGACACGCGCCGCCGGAAGGCCGGGTACTGCTTGAAACTGGTTGCGGGGGCAGGATTTGAACCTACGACCTTCGGGTTATGAGCCCGACGAGC
>CBHWAL010000523.1:0-3281 GCA_966111495.1 uncultured Achromobacter sp.
TTTCGGGCAACGACCTGTCGGGCTATCTGTCCGGCAACGGCTTGCTCAGCGCGGTCGCCGGCGGCCATATCGCCGCGGCCACGGCGGCGGCGCTGCTCGGGCGCCGCCTGGATTAGGAAACGATGATGCAAACACAGAACCTGAAAGCGCAATTGGCGGCCGGCACGGTGCTGGCCCCCGGCGTCTACGACGCCTTGTCGGCGCTGGTGGCCGAGCAGGCGGGCTTTTCCGCGCTGTACCTGTCGGGCGCGTCCATCGCCTACACGCGGCTGGGCCGGTCGGACATCGGCCTGACCACCTACACCGAGGTCGAGGACACGCTGGCCCGCATCGCCGAGCGCGTGTCGGCCGCGGTGATCGTGGACGCCGACACGGGCTTTGGCAACGCGCTGAACACGCAGCGCACCGTGCGCGGGTTCGAGCGCGCCGGTGCCGCGATGATCCAGCTCGAAGACCAGACCTTTCCCAAGCGCTGCGGCCACCTGGATGGCAAGAGCGTGATTCCCGCCGCCGAGATGTGTGGCAAGCTGCGCGCCGCCGTCGACGCGCGGGTCAACGCGTCCACGCTGATCCTGGCGCGCACCGATGCGCTGGCCTCAGAAGGGCTGGAGGCCGCGCTGGATCGCGCCGAATCCTATCTGGAAGCCGGCGCCGATGCGCTCTTCATCGAGGCGCTGCGCACACCGGAACAGATGCGCGCCGCCTGCGACCGATTCGCTTCGCGTGTGCCGCTGCTGGCCAACATGGTGGAGGGCGGCAAGACCCCGGTGCAGGACGCGGCTGCACTTGCCGAAGTGGGATTTCGCATCGTCATCTTCCCGGGCGGGACGGCGCGCGCGGTTGCGCATACGCTGCAGGGCTACTACGGCAGTCTGCGCCAGCACGGCACGACCGGGCCGTGGAAGGACAGGATGCTGGATTTTGACGGACTGAACGACGTGATCGGTACGCCGGAACTGCTGGAGCAAGGGCGGCGGTACGAGGGCTGAACCTGCTTTCAGCGCGGCGTGCGTTGATGCGGCACGAGCGGCGGCACGGGTTGGCCGGCGATCAGATCCCAGAAGTCCGGCAGGAAGCACTCGGCCACCAGCAGCGGCTGGCCCTGGCGCCAGAACACCGAGCGGCGCGCCCAGATGCGGCCGGCCTGCAACGCGCGGGCTTCGGGCGGCAGAACGTTCGAGGCGGTGGCATGAAACGGCACGGGCAAGGCCAGCCGGCGGCATGCAAAAGGCGACCGGATCACCGTGCTGTCGTGATACAGCATGTCGGCCAGCGGCCGGGTCAACAGACGCCGCATCCCTTGCCAGGCGCCGTGCGAAGCGGTCAACGGCGTCAGGCTGCGCGCCGGGACGCTGTCCACGCCGTTCACGGACATCAGCACCTCGCGGATCCACACCGGTGAGCCCGGCGCAATGCGCATTGCACGCGCCTCGTCAGCCGGCGCGCCGTCGGCGTACTCGGCCAACACCCGCAGTCGCACCTGCCCGACCTGGCGTAGACCCGCGGTAAGCGCGCCCGGCCGGAACAGCCAGTGGCGTTGGGCGGGGGACAGAATGGCCGGGGCTTGCGCCAGCCAGCCGGCGGAGAGAGGGGGGCAATGAGCTGCGGGTTTCGTCATGGCTGCGTATTATGCCAAGCCCTGCGGCAAGGCCGTCTGCGTCGCAATGCCGCAGGGGACGGGGCACTGGCCGACCGCAGCGGCTAACCGCAGCGGCCGACCCGCATACAATACCGCCCATGGAAAAAGTACGAATCTCCAAGCTCATGTCCGAGCGCGGACTCTGTTCACGCCGCGAGGCGGACAGCTATATCGAGCGCGGCTGGGTCCGCGTCGACGGCGTCGTCGTGTCCGAACTGGGCGCGCGGGCCTATCCCGACCAGGAAATCACGCTGGAGCGCGCCGCGCATGCGCGCCAGACGTCCCGCGTCACCATTCTGATCAACAAGCCCGTGGGTTACGTGTCCGGCCAGGCTGAAAAAGGCTACACGCCCGCCGTCGCCCTGATCGACTCCCGCTCCCGCTTCGCCAACGACCGCGCCCCGCAGCGCTTCGAGCGCGCGCACCTGGACGGCCTGGCCGTCGCTGGCCGCCTGGACATCGATTCGCAAGGACTCCTCGTCCTCACGCAGGACGGCCGCGTCGCCAAGCAACTGATCGGCGAGGACTCCACGATCGACAAGGAGTACCTGGTCCGCGTCCAGGGCGATCTTTCCGACAACGGCTTGGCCCTGCTGAACCACGGACTATCGCTGGACGGCAAGCCGCTCAAGCACGCCCAGGTGCGCTGGCAGAACCACGATCAACTCCGTTTCGTGCTGCGCGAAGGCAAAAAACGCCAGATCCGCCGCATGTGCGAACTGGTGGGCCTGAAAGTGATCGGCCTGAAACGCGTACGTATCGGCCGCGTGGCGCTGGGCGATCTGCCCCTGGGCCAATGGCGCTACCTGCGCGACGACGAGTCTTTCTGAGCCGGTGTTTGACACCCCGGTCAGACAGTATTTGTTCCATGCCGGTGTCTGACACCCTGGTGAGACGCACTCCATTCTGAGACACCATCCAGAGGGTGTCTGACACCGCCCGCGCGAGATTCCCGCCGCATTGGTCATCCCACCCGACATCACTTGTCGACCGTCGAAGAGTTTTTCAGTCTGTTTCGGTCTCAGCGGGATTTCATGAAACCGGGCGTATCCTTCGCTTGCCAGTGGCTGCCCAGGCGCTCCATCAGGAACTCGATGAAGATCCGGGTCTTGGCGGGCAGCAGCCGCGTCTCCGTCACCGCATGCACCGGAAACGGTCCCAACTGCCAGTCCGGCAGCACGCGCTGCAACTGGCCGGACTGCTGTTCCGACATCTGACCACCCACGAGCACCGCGATGCCCGCGCCCAGCATGGCCAGGCGACGGGCCATGGCGACGCCGTTGACGGAAAAGCGGTTGCCCGGCGTGAACTCGATGTGCTGCTCGCCGTTCGTCAGCGGCCAGCGCGTCACGCGGCCGGCGCCTTCCGCGCGGAACTCGATGCACTCGTGCCGGGTCAAGTCGCTGGGATGCTGCGGTTCTCCGTGCTTTTCCAGGTAGTCGCGCGAGGCATACAGGTAGGCGGGCAGCATGCCCAGCAGTCTTGCAATCTGGGTCGAATCGGGCAGGTCGCCGATTTCGATCGACACGTCGCAGGTCTGGAACACGCGCGATGCGTGGTCCGGGTTCGCGAGGTCCAGGAAAAACGTCACATCGGGATAGCGCCGGGAAAACTCCATGAACGACTCAGCCAGAAAGTCCGT
>CBHWAL010000524.1:0-3248 GCA_966111495.1 uncultured Achromobacter sp.
ACTCCATCGCGGCGAGCAACTGCGCCGTCTGTGCAAGCTGGTGTCGCATGACGTGCCGGCCGACGAGCCGCTGCTGATCGCCGGCGACTTCAACGACTGGCGGCTGCGCGCAGACGCCCTGATGCGCGATTGCGGAACGTCAGAAGTGTTCACCTCGCGGCTGGGCCGGCCCGCGCGGACGTTTCCCGCGCGCTGGCCGCTGCTGCGGCTGGACCGCATCTACGTGCGCAGCGTGCGCGACTGGCAGCCCGTGCCGCTGGCGTCGCGCGTGTGGTCGCGCCTTTCCGATCATGTGCCGATTTGCGCGGAGATTGCGCTATGAACCTGGGCTGGCGCGAAAACAACCGATACACCCTGCTGGAGAACGGCACGGAATACTTTCCCGCCGTTGTCGAAGCCATCGACGCGGCGGCCAGCGAAGTGCTGGTCGAGACCTTCATCCTGTTCGACGACGTCGTCGGCCAAGAGATCCAGCAGGCCCTGATCCGCGCGGCGCGGCGGGGCGTCAGCGTCGACCTGCTGGTCGACGGCTACGGCTCCGATGAACTGAGCGAAGCCTTCATTGGCGCCATGACCGAGGCCGGCGTGCGCTTTCACGTCTTTGATCCGCGCCCGCGCTTTCTGGGGGTGCGCACGAACGTGTTCCGGCGCATGCACCGCAAGATCGTGGCTATCGACCGCCAGCGCTCGTTCATTGGCGGCATCAACTTTTCTGCGGACCACCTGCCCGATTACGGCCCGGAAGCGAAACAGGACTACGCCGTGCTGGTCGAGGGCCCGCTGGCGGCCGACATCGCCGATTACGCACGCGCCGCGCTGGGCAACGGCAAACGGCGGCTGCGGCGCCGTCCCGCACGCATGGATCCCCTGCCCGCCGGCGACGGCGGCGGCCGGCTGGTGGTGCGCGACAACGTCAGCCATCGCAGCGACATCGAACGCTATTACCGCGCGGGCGTACGGTCGGCGCGCTCGGACGTGCTGATCGCCAATGCGTACTTCTTCCCCGGCTACCACCTGCTGCGCGATCTGGTGAAGGCGGCCCGCCGCGGCGTGCGCGTGCGCCTGCTGCTGCAAGGCGAGCCCGACGTGCTGGTCGCCCGGCTGGCCGCGTCGATGCTCTACGACTACCTGATCGACTCCGGCGTGGAGATCCACGAGTACTGCAAGCAGCCGCTGCACGGCAAGGTGGCGTGCGTGGATGAGGACTGGTCGACGATCGGCTCCAGCAATCTGGACCCTCTGAGCCTTGCGCTCAACCTGGAGGCCAATGTGGTGGTGCGCGACGCGTCGCTGAACGCGGCGCTGCGCAAGAGTCTGGACCGGCTGATCGCAGAGGATTGCCGCCCGGTCGAGATGGCCAAGAACTCGCGGCGCCGGCTGCGCCGCCTATGGCTGGGCGTGGTGGTGTTCCACTTTCTGCGGCGCTTTCCCGCGTGGGCCGGCAGCCTGCCCGCGCACAAGCCGCGCCTGCAATCCATGACGGCGGACACCGGCAGGGAGACGGCATGAAGATCCTGCACTCGTCCCCGATGCGGGCGCTGCGGCGCCGCTGGCCCCGGATCAAGCGCGTCCTGCCCGTACTGGTGCTGATCGTGGTGGCTGGCCTGCTCTATTACTTCGGCCGGTCGGTGGATTGGCCGCAGGTGTGGGTGGCGATGCGCAAGATTCCGGGCCAGAACATCGCCATCGCGGCCGGCCTGGTGGTGGCGGGCTATCTTGCCTACGGCAGCCTGGACCTGCTCGGCAAAAAGTACACGCGCCACCACCTGCCTGCACCCAAGGCATTGGGCGTGGCCATGTTGAGCTACGCACTGAACCTGAACCTGGGCGTGCTGGTGGGCGGCCTGGGCGCCCGGCTGCGGCTGTACACGCGCCTGGGTTGCCGCAAGTCCGTGGCAACGCGGGTCGCCCTGTTTGCCGCGGCGTCGAACTGGATCGGCTATGCGTGGCTGGCGGGCATCGTGTTCGCGCTGGGCGTGGTCCCGGTGCCCGCGGGCTGGGAAATCGGTTCCGGCATGTTGCGCATCTTGGGCCTGGGACTGCTGGCCGTGGGCATCGCGTACGTGGTGACTTGCGCACGAGCAACACGCCGCAGCGCTACCTGGATGGGACACCACATTACCTTGCCGAGCGCCCGCATGGCGGTGGCGCAATGCGCCGTGGCAGCGCTGTCCTGGTCGCTGATGGGCGCCATCTGCTTCGTGCTGCTGCAGGGCAAGGCAAGCTACCCCGCCGTGCTCGGCATCCTGATGTGCACGAGCTTCGCGTCTGTCATTACCCGCGTCCCGGGAGGCCTGGGCACGACCGAAGCGATCTTCGTGGCCGCGCTGGGATCACAGATTCCGCCCACCGAAGTGCTGGGCGCGGCGCTCGCGTACCGCGCCGTTTATGCGCTGGCGCCATTGTGCCTGGCGCTGGTGGCCTATCCCCTGATCGAGCTGAAGCTGGGCATGCGCAATCGCAAGGGAGAGGCCGCTCCCCCCAGCCAGGCTCGCCGATTGCTATGAGGCCCGCCATGGATCGACCCCAACCCGATGCATCTGACGCCGTTGCTGCCTACCCCCGGCGCGCTGGCGCCTCCGAACATGAAATCGCCTCGCAGGAGGCGCTGGCCTTGCGGATCGCGGCCTTGCTGGGACGGCGCTTCGTCCCGGACTTCCGGCCGACCCGCAATCGCGGCGAGCCGCCGCCCTACTACGTTCCCGACCGCAGCATCACCAGCCTGGCGCGCGCGGCAAAGCTGGGCATCGCACGCGCGGCCGACCTGTTCGGCGGGGTGACGCCGCACGCCTTTGTCGCGACGAAATCCGTCACCCACGGCGTGGTCGACGCCCAGGCTAAAGCGCCGCAGGGCTGGGTCCGGTCGCTGGCGGGCGATCTGGATCAGGTCGTGCTGCGCGGATACACCGCGTTTACGCTGGACGACGCCTGCCGCGCAGGCGAGCGGCTGCTTCAGGCGGGCGCACTGCGGCTTAAACCCGCCGATGCCAATGCCGGCCGCGGCCAGGTCGTCGTGCGCAACGCGCAGGAGCTGCGCGCCGCGCTGAACGGTCAGGACGCCGCCACGATGCGCCGCCTGGGCCTGGTGCTGGAAGAGGACCTGGCGCAGATTGCCACCTACAGCGTGGGCTGGATCCGCGTGGGCAAGCTGGAAGCGTCATACGTGGGCACGCAGGCCCTCACCCGCGACAACAGCGGCGAGCCGGTGTATGGGGGCTCGACGCTGACCTTCGCGCGCGGCGGCTTCC
>CBHWAL010000525.1:0-3247 GCA_966111495.1 uncultured Achromobacter sp.
CGGTCCACACGGAAAGAGGCGAGCGCGTCCAGGCCGAGCTCTTCGTCGGCGCCGACTGCGCGGCCTCGCAGCTGCGAGAGTCGGCTGGGCTCAAGCACGAAGCCCAGTCCTACAACGACACTGGACTCGTCGTGCATCTGGACGCGGAACTGCCGCACCAGGGCACCGCAATTCAATGGTTCCGCGACGACGGCGTGCTGGCGCTGCTGCCACTGCCCGACACCGCGGACGGTCCGCAGGTGTCCATGGTGTGGTCCATGCGCAGCGAGCTGGCCCAGCAACTGCTGGACCTGCCGCAGGAAGCGCAAACCGTCCGCCTGGAAGCGCTGCTGGCCCAGGCTGCCGAAGGGCGGCTGGGCCGCCTGAAGGTCCGCAGCAAGCTGCACGGCTTTCCGCTGACGCTGGAGCGCGCCCAGATGGTGGCCCCCGGCATCGCGCTGGCCGGAGACGCTGCGCACCGCCTGCACCCGCTGGCGGGGCAGGGCCTGAATCTGGGGCTGGGCGACGTCGAAGCGCTGGCGCGCATCGTCGCTGACCGTGAACCCTACCGCCAGGCCGGCGACCTGCGCGTGCTGCACCGCTACCAGCGGGCGCGCGCCGAGCCGGTCCTGGCCATGCGCTTGGCCACCGACGGCCTGCACAAGCTGTTCGGATCGAAGGCGACGCCCCTCGTCTGGCTGCGGAATGCCGGCATGCACTGGGTCGAAGGCGCGCCGCTGATCAAGCGCCGGCTGATCGCCGGGGCGTCCGCCAATTAGGCAACCGGCGCGCCCGGGTAGGGAACCTGCGCGGGCCGGCGGCCGTCTGATAGCGATCCGCATGCCCGCTGCCTGCCGCGGCCGCCCGTCCCGGATCGGTTACGCTTTCCGGCTGAGCACACGACTGACAAGACCAGGAGTACCGATGAAATTCCGCATACCCGCCACGCTGGCGGCCTGTTTCCTCGCCGCGGGCATCGGTTTGTCCGCCGCGGCCCATGCGCAGGGCGCAAAGTCCGTCTCCACGCAATCCGTGGGGCAGGCGGCCAAGGGCGAAAAAAGCGTCTCCACCACCGAACTCGATCCGCAGTCGGCCGCCGTCAAGGAACGCTTTCAGCAGCGCTTTTCCGGCATGAACGTCACGACCGTGCGCCGCACGCCTTATGGCCTGTTTGAAGTGCAGCTCGGCATGGACCTGATCTACACCGACGAAGGCGTGACGTGGGTCATGGAAGGTCCGCTGATCGACGCCGCCACGCGCCGCGACGTCACCCGCGAATCCCAGGAAAAGCTCAGCGCCGTCACGTTCGACCAGTTGCCGCTGGACCTGGCGATCAAGCAGGTCAAGGGCAACGGCTCGCGCAAGGTCGCGATCTTCGAAGACCCCAACTGCGGCTACTGCAAGCAGCTGCGCAAGACGCTCGAAGATGTGGATAACCTGACCGTCTACACCTTCCTCTATCCCATTCTGTCGCCGGATTCCAAGGTCAAGGTGCGCAACGTCTGGTGCGCCAAGGACCAGGGCAAAACGTGGGACGACTGGATGCTGCGCGGCAAGACGCCGCCCAACGCCGATTGCGACGTGCCTGAAGACAAGCTGCTGGAGCTTGGCCAGCAACTGATGGTGCGCGGCACGCCGACGCTGTTCTTTGCCGATGGCTCGCGCATCAGCGGCGCGCTGCCGCTGGACCAGCTCAAGGCCCGTTTGAACTGACCGGCGCACGTCGCGCCGGCCCGGGAAAGGGGGGCGCGGCAAGCGCCATCCCTCCCGGAGACAACACTTGAAAATCGCAATACTCGACGATTACCACGACGTAGCCCGGCGCTACGCGGACTGGACTTCGCTGGGCGGTGACGCCGAGGTGCAGATCTTCAACAACTTCATTCCCGCCGAACAGGTAGAGGCCACGCTCGCGCCCTTCGACGTGATCGTCGCCATGCGCGAGCGCACGCCGTTTCCCGCCGAGCGCATCCGCGCGCTGCCCAAGCTGCGCCTCCTGGTCACGACCGGCATGCGCAACAACGCCATCGACATGCAGGCCTGCGCCGAGCAGGGCATCGTCGTGTCCGGCGCGCCCGGCAGCGCCGACGCCAACACCGCCACGGCGGAACTCGCCTGGGCGCACATCCTGGGTCTCTTCAAGCACCTGCCCGCCGAAGACGCCGCCATGCGCCGCGGCATGTGGCAGACGGCCATGCCCGAGCCGCTGGCCGGTAAGCGCCTGGGTGTGGTGGGCCTGGGCAAGCTGGGCGCCGCGGTGGCTAAGGTGGGTCTGGCCTTCGGCATGGACGTGGTGGCCTGGAGCCCCAACCTGACCGACGAGCGCGCCGAGGCCGCGGGCGTCACGCGCGTGGATAAGCACGAACTCTTTTCCACGTCCGACGTCGTGAGCCTGCATCTGATCCTGTCCGAGCGCAGCCGCAACGTGGTGGACGCCACCGCGCTGGCCGCGATGAAGCCGACCGCCTACCTGGTGAATACCTCGCGCGCCGGTCTCGTCGACCAGGACGCGCTGATCGACGCCCTGGTGAAGTTCCGCATCGCCGGCGCCGGCCTGGACGTCTACCCCGAAGAGCCGCTGTCCCCCACCGACAACGTGCGCGACCTGGACAACGTGATCCTCACGCCGCACCTGGGCTATGTCAGCCGCGAGAACTTCGAGGCCTTCTACCAGAACTGCCTGGAAGCCGTGAAGGCCTGGGCGGCGGGCACGCCAGTCCGGGTGTTGAACGCCTCCTGATATCGACGCGCAAGAAAATGGGGCTGCCAATCGCAGCCCCATTTTTTTCGGGTGGTTCGCCTTGTAGGCGGCGCGTCACCCGCGCGAGAACATCACCTTCTTCTCGATGATCGCGCCCGGTTCCAACGCCGGCGGCGTATCGCCGCATGCGTCATCGGCATCTTCCGTGGGATCGACCGCATCAAACGCGGTGTCGCCGTTGGCGTCCGGCACGCCCGTGGGCTTGAGCCCCACGAAGTCGAACAGATCGCGGTCCATCAGGTGCGAGGGCACCACGCGCGACAGCGCGTTAAACACGTTCCAGGAACGGCCCGGGTGCTGCTTGTCCCATTCCTTGATCATGCGGCCCACTTCCTTGCGCTTCAGGTTCTCTTGCGAACCGCAAAGATTGCACGGAATGATGGGGAATTGCTTGAGCTCGGCATAGGCGATCAGGTCGGACTCGACAACGTACGCGAGCGGGCGGATCACCGTGTGGCGGCCGTCGTCGGACACCAGCTTGGGCGGCATGCCCTTGGCCTTGCCGCC
>CBHWAL010000526.1:0-3242 GCA_966111495.1 uncultured Achromobacter sp.
ATGATGATGCTGCTGGCCGCGTCGTTCGGCATGGTCGCCTGCTACGCACTGGGCGCGCTGACGCAGTTCTGGCCAACCGCCACCATCGCGGCGCTCACGCTGATTGCCATGGTGGTGAACATGGTGTGCCGCTGCTATCGCCTGGGGCCGCCGGGCAGCCTGTTCTTCATCATGGCCACGGCGATTGCCGCGTACACGCCCGGCACCGTAGAAGACGTGCCCCTGCGCGTGGGCATGGTGGCGCTGGGCTGCCTGGTCGCTTGCCTGGTGGCGTTTGCGTATTCGCTGCACATGACGCGCGTCGCGCCGCCGCCCGCGCCCATCGAGCTGCCCAAGCCCACTTTCGATTTCGTGGTCTACGACTCCGTCATCATCGGCCTGTTCGTGGGCATCTCGTTGCTGGTGGCCGAACTGCTGCAATTGCAACGGCCGTACTGGGTGCCGGTGAGCTGCCTGGCGATCATCCAGGGCGCCAGCCTGCGCGCGGCGTGGAGCCGGCAGATGCACCGCATCCTGGGCACCGCGGTGGGACTGTGCGTGGCGTGGGCGCTGCTCAGCCTGCCGCTCAACGTCTGGACGCTGAGCCTGGTGATGATGGCGCTGTCGTTCGGCATTGAGACGCTGGTGGTGCGGCATTACGCCAGTGCGGTCGTGCTGATTACGCCGCTGACCATCTTTCTGGCCGAGGCGCCGCATCTGGGGCAGGGCTATCCCATCGACGTCATCGAGGCGCGTTTCGTGGACACGGTGCTGGGCGCCTTCATCGGGGTGCTGGGCGCGGTGCTGCTGCACAACCGGCGCATCCGCCCGGTGCTGTCGCGCTGGATGCGGGCGGTGCTGCCGCGCCGGGTGAATTGACGCCGCGACGCCAACGCGGCAGCATGGACCTTCCGATACCCTGGAGGCACTCATGGATTGTTCTGTTGAAGGAAAGGTCGCGTTCGCCGACGGCCAGTCGTATCACTTCGCGACCGTGGATGCGGCGCTCGCATTCGCCGAATGCGTCAAGAGCAGCCAGAATCCCGCGCAGTGCGCCGCCACGCATGGCAGCACCAGTCAGGTCAAACTGGAAGACGTGGCCGCGCAGGAAGACGCCGAGCGGCGCGAGCAGGATCCGGGCGCCAGCACCTGATCTGGATGCGCTGGATCGCGCGGTGGATGGGGGGCGGGACTGGTAAGGGGTTCGAGCGCCGGCAATGATCGGCGCCCGTCCGTCAGACAACGCCGGCCGATTCGCAATAGGGACAATCCGCAAGGCTCTGCTGTGCGGAGCCGGCCTGCCCGTGCGGCGTTCGTCCGCGGCCCGGTTCCCCAACTTGCGCCGCACCGCCTTCGCCGCCATGAAAGCACTCGTGCGCCAGCCATTGGCTCAGACGCTCGTAGCTTTCCATGTTGCTGCGCCAGTTTGGCGCGCAAAGATAATAGCCAAGCGGACTTTCAAAGGTGCGATCGAAAATATCCACGAGTTGTCCCGTGGCCAATTCCTTTTCGATCAGGCAGTGCGGCATCAATGCCACGCCAAAGCCGGACGACGCAGCCTGGATAATCATCGAAAACAGATTGAAGCCCGGCCCGAAACGGGCGCGGTCATAATCGCCTAGATACGTCGAGAACCAGTATTCCCAGGACAGCGGAATCTCGATGTGCTGCAGCAGGGTGCATTTCTTAATGTCTTCCAGGCTGCTGATGGGATGCTGGTCCAGATATTCCCGCGAACACACCAGGCGGGTTTCGCGGCCCGTCAGGTATTTGGCCGCGCCGTCGTGCCAATCGCCGTATCCATACTGGATCGACGCATCGAAATCGAGCTCGGTGCTCTTGTAGTCCGCGACGCTGTACCGCACGAAGTTGATCGAAATATCCGGATTGACCTCGCGGAACGTCTTCAGGCGCGGAAATAGCCATTGCGCCGCAAAGGTGGGCGCGGCCGAGACATTCAGGGATTTTGCCGACTGCTGCGTGGCCATGACCTGCGACGTGGCGCTTTCCAGCGTATGCAGGGCCGGCCGGATCAGGCTGAGGTAGGTCGCGCCCATGCGGGTGAGCTGCAACCCGTTGGTGCCCCGGATGAACAGCGCGTGCCCCAGATAACTTTCCAGCGTGGCGATATGCCGGCTGATGGCGCTTTGCGTGACGAACAGTTCCTTGCCCGCCTTCGAGAATGAC
The DNA here is from genome assembly GCA_966111495.1 of uncultured Achromobacter sp. Classification (GTDB taxonomy): domain Bacteria; phylum Pseudomonadota; class Gammaproteobacteria; order Burkholderiales; family Burkholderiaceae_B; genus Achromobacter. The sequence goes on from CBHWAL010000526.1 coordinate 2,167, forward strand.
AGGTGCCGGGCGGCCGCGGAAAACGCGTTCAACTCGGAAAGGGTGGGGCAGCGGCGTCTCATAGGGGGGTATGAGTAAAGCTCATAAGGCTCTTCAAATTTGTGTCGAACGCATAGGGGGAGACCCGGTATCGGACCCCCGAATTGTACCGGTAGAGTTCGGCATGCCGTGATTTCCCGGCGTTTTGAACTGTTTACGTGGTCGATTTATGAATCCGGTTGTCATCAAGAATTGCAGGATCCTCAATACCCGAACCTTGGCCCTGGAAGCCGCCGCGACCGTGTTGGTCGAGGACGGGGTCATCACCCGCATCGGCGCCGACGCAACGGCGCCGGCGGATGCGCAGGTGGTGGACGCCAAGGGCATGACCTTGATGCCCGGCATGATTGACTGCCACGTGCACGTGGTGGCGTCGTCGTTCAACCTGGGCCGCGTCGCGGCGCTGCCCAATGCGCTTGCGCTGCTGCGTGCACTGCCCATCATGCAGGGCATGCTGGACCGCGGTTTCACCTCGGTGCGCGACGCCGGCGGCGCCGATTGGGCGCTGGCGCAGGCCGTGCTGGACGGCACCGTCGACGGCCCGCGTCTCTTCTGCTCGGGCAAGGCCCTGTCGCAAACCGGCGGCCACGGCGACTTCCGCCAGCGCAACGACGAACTGGATCCGTGCCCCTGCTCGGTCAAGATCGGCAACATTGGCCGCGTGGTCGACGGCGTCGACAACTGCCGCCTGGCCGTGCGTGAGGAAATCCTCAAGGGCGCCACGCAGATCAAGGTCATGGCGTCCGGCGGCGTGGCATCGCCCAATGATCCCATCCAGAACCTGGGCTTCTCCGAAGCCGAGCTGATCGCCATCGTGGAAGAGGCCAGCAACGCCAACACCTACGTGATGGCCCACGCCTACACGCCGCGCGCTATCACGCGCGCCGTGCGCTGCGGCGTGCGCACCATCGAGCACGGCAACCTCGTCGACCACGAAGCCGCGCAGGTAATGAAGGAACACGGCGCCTACATGGTGCCCACGCTGATCACGTACGACGGCCTGGCCAACGACGGCGAGCGCTACGGCCTGCCGCTGG
>CBHWAL010000527.1:0-3234 GCA_966111495.1 uncultured Achromobacter sp.
ACCTGCGCGGCGAAGACTCGCTGCTGTCCATCGTGCAGATGCCCAAGGGCGTGCCGGTGGCCACCTTCGCCATCGGCGAAGCCGGCGCTGCCAACGCCGCGCTGCACGTGATCGCCACGCTGGCGGGCACGGATGCCGGTCTGCACGGAAAGCTGGTGGCGTTCCGCGCCCGCCAGACGCAGGCCGCGCGCGACATGAAGGTTCCGCCCGAGGCTTGATGCGAATGACTCAATCGACTCCTTTCCTCATCGCGCCCGGCGGCTGGCTGGGCATGCTGGGCGGCGGCCAACTGGGCCGCATGTTCTGTCACGCCGCGCAAAGCCTGGGCTACAAGGTCGCCGTACTGGACCCTGCCGCGGAATGTCCGGCCGGCATGGTGGCCGACCTGCACATCCAGGCCGCCTATGACGACGAGGCCGGCCTTGCCCGCCTGGCGCAGACGTGCCAGGCCGTCACCACCGAATTTGAAAACGTTCCCGCCGACAGCCTGCGCGCGCTGGCGACCCAGTGCCGCGTCAGTCCGGCGGGCGACGCCGTGGCCATCGTGCAGGACCGCATCGCTGAAAAGACCTTCATCGCCGCGCAAGGCATCCCGGTCGCGCCGCATGCCGCCATCCGCAGCGAAGCCGATCTGCATGCGGCATCTGACGCGCTGTTCCCCGGCATCCTGAAAGTCGCGCGCCTGGGTTACGACGGCAAGGGCCAGGCCCGCATCAACACCCGCCAAGAAGCGATTGCAGCATTCGCCGAATTTGGCGGCGTGGCCTGCGTGCTGGAAGCGTTGATGCCGCTGGACTACGAAATCTCGGTCGTGCTGGCGCGCGGTTTCGACGGCGCCAGCGTGGTGTTTCCCGTGGCGCGCAACGTGCATGTTGACGGCATCCTGGCCGTGTCCACCGCCGCACCCGTGCAGCAGGACGCAGCCCACGCCGAACGCCAGGCACGCGCCACCGAAGCCGCGCAGGCCATCGCGCAGGGGCTGGGTTACCACGGCGTGCTGTGCGTGGAATTCTTTGTGCTCCAGGACGGCAGCCTGATCGTCAACGAGATCGCGCCGCGTCCGCACAACAGCGGCCACTACACGATCGACGCCTGCGTCACCAGCCAGTTCGAGCAGCAGGCGCGCGCCATGGCCGGCCTGCCGCTGGGCGGCACCGACCTGCTGGCGCCCGCCGTCATGCTGAACATCCTGGGCGACATCTGGTACGCCGACGCCACGGGCGATGCGCAGCGCGAACCCGATTGGGCGGCCGCGCTGGCCGTGCCGTCGGCCAAGCTGCACCTGTACGGCAAGCGCGAGGCGCGCCGTGGCCGCAAGATGGGCCACATCACCATCGTGGCGGCCACCTTGCAGCAAGCCCGTGACGACGCCACCCGCGTGGCCGCCGCGCTGGGCATGCAGGGCCCCGAGTAAGCGGCACGCCGATGTCCTCATTCCTGTCCGCCAGCGCCGCGGAAATCGCCCACGCCGCCCAGCGAATGCTGGACGGCGAATTGGCCGCCTTTCCGACCGAGACCGTCTACGGCCTGGGCGCGGACGCCGAAAACCCGCAGGCCGTCGCCAAGATCTACGCGGCCAAGGGCCGGCCGTCGAACCATCCCGTCATCGTGCATATCGCGCCGCAGGGCGACGTGGCGTATTGGGCGGCGCACGTGCCGCCCGAGGCGCAACTGCTCATCGACGCGTTCTGGCCCGGTCCGCTGACCTTGATTCTTAAGCGCGCGCCGCACATCGTGGACACGGTGAGCGGCGGGCAGGACAGCATCGGCATCCGTTGCCCGTCGCATCCGGTGGCGCAGGCGCTGCTGGCGGCGTTTGCGGCCGGCAAGCCGAACGGGCAGGGCGGCGTGGCAGCGCCGTCGGCCAACAAGTTTGGCCAGGTGTCGCCCACCCGCGCCGAACACGTGCGCAACGAGTTTCCCGATGAAGTCGCCGCCGGCATGCCCGTGCTGGAAGGCGGCGCGTCGGACGTTGGCATCGAATCCACCATTCTCGACCTGTCGCGTCTGGATAGCGGCGCCGGTCCCGTGCTGCTGCGGCCCGGCCACATCAGCGCCGCGCAGATCGAGGCCGTGCTGGGCGTGCAGGTCTTTGCGCCCGACGCCGCGGCGCCGCGCGCATCCGGCACGCTGAAGGCGCATTACGCGCCGCGCACGCCGCTGGAACTGGCTAGCGAGCCCCGCATGAACGACGTGCTGGCCGGACGCAATCTGCCCGAAGGCCGCGTGGTGCTGGTGGCCTACGGCCCGCAGCCCGCCGCATCCGATCGCCGTGTGCAATGGCAGCCGGTATCCGCGGACCCGGCGCGCTATGCGCAGGCGCTGTATGGCCTGCTGCGCGATCTGGACGGCCAGGGCTATGCGCGCATCATCGTGCAGGCGCCGCCCGCCACCGATGACTGGCACGCGGTCAACGACCGCATCGGCCGCGCCGCCGCGGCCTTCACGCTGGACACCACCGGCCTGTAGCCTGCTGGCCGCTCACGCGGCCAGGAATTCCCCGATCCGTTCCACCGCCTGCCGCAAGGGCGGCAGGAACTCGTCCTGCAGACGGCTGAGCGGCACGCGTGCCGCCTTCACGCTGACATTCACGGCCCCGCACGCCTTGCCGCTTGCCGATCGCACGGCCACCGAGATCGCGCGCACGTTCAACTCCAGTTCCTGGTCGACCACCGCATAGCCCTGCTCGCGAATGCGCGCCAGTTCCGCGCGCAGTTTCGCCTCGGTGGTCAGCGTGAACTCGGTGTAGGGCTGCAGGTCGGTCGCCGCGAAATACCGCGCCAGCGCGGGCTCGGGCAGCTCCGCCAGCAGCACGCGCCCGATCGACGTGCAATACGCGGGCAGGCGGCTTCCCAAGCCCATCGACGTGGCGAGCAGCCGGTTCACCTCTGACCGCGCCAGGTACAGCATTTCGTGGCCTTCCATGATCGCGAGCGCGCAGGTCTCGTTCACGGTCGCGCTCAATTCTTCCAGCACCGGCTGCGCCAGCGAGACGAACGGTGTGGAGGAAAAGTACGCGTAGCCCAGTCCCAGGATGCGCGGCGTCAGCACGTAAAGCCGGCCATGTTGCTCGGCCATGCCCAGCAGGATCAGCGTGTGCAGGCAGCGCTGGACGACGGCGCGCGGCAGACCCGCGCGCCTGCTCAGTTCGGCGGCGGTCTGCGGATGGCGGCGCGTGCCGAAGGCGCGAATGACGTGCAGGCCGCGCGCGAGCGTCAGCATGTAGTCCGGGTC
>CBHWAL010000528.1:0-3222 GCA_966111495.1 uncultured Achromobacter sp.
GTGCCCGGGCGCTGCAACGGCCGCGCATCGCCCTTCTTGCCGTCCGGCGGCACGCCGAAGGTCACGGCGCGATAGCGGTCTGCCTGGTCCGACACGCCAAAGCGTTCGCCTTCCCATTCACTCGTCTGCTGCAACAGATGGCGCCAGGTGATGTCGGCGTTCTGGCCTTCGTCAAAACCAATGCCCGGCACGCGCTTACCCACGGGCTCGTCCACGTCGGGCAACAGCCCACGGTCATGCGCCACGCCGGCCAGAATGGCCAGATACAGCTTGGCGACGCTGAACGTCAGATCCGCGCGGTCCGGCTCGCCCCATGACGCGACCGTCTTGCCATCCACCACCACCACGCCGGACACCGGCCCGCGATCATGGATGGGGCCGAGCAGGCGGTTCCAGGGCGGCGGATCGTTCAGATGCACGCCGAAATTGCCCTTGACGCTGCGGTCCCAGGTCGATTCGTGGTCGTTGGCGAACTGGATCGCCTGCTGCATGAGCGTATTCATCGGTTCCCTCGTTGTTGTCTGTTCATTGCCCCGCACGTTCCGGCGCGCGGGTCAGGTATTCCATGGCCGCCTGCAGCCCGCCCGAGCGGTGCGGGACGCCGGCCGCGGCCAGCCCCATCTCCACGCCCGCCAGCGTGCCGCATAGCGTCAGATCGTTGAAGTGGCCCAGATGGCCGATGCGGAAGATGCGGTCGGACAGCTTGCCCAGCCCCTGCCCCAGCGACATATCGAAGCGGTCCAGGATGACCTTGCGCAGCGCGTCGGCGCTGTGGCCGTCCGGCATCAGCACGGCGGTCAGCGCCGGACTATGCGCCGCCGGGTCCACGCTCAGCAGTTCCAGCCCCCAGCCCGCCACCGCCAGCCGCGTGGCACGGGCATGGCGTTCGTGGCGCGCGAACACCTGCGGCAGGCCTTCGGCCGCCAGCATGGCCAGCGCTTCATGCAGGCCGTACAGCAGATTGGTCGACGGCGTATACGGAAAATAACCCTTCGCATTGGGCCCAAGCATCTCGCGCCAATCCCAATACGACCGCGGCAGACGCGCGGTCTCGGCCGCGGCCAGCGCGCGCGGTCCCACCGCGTTGAACGACAGGCCCGGCGGCAGCATCAGCCCTTTCTGTGAACCGGCCACCGTCACGTCCACGCCCCATTCGTCGTGGCGGTAGTCGATGGAGCCCAGCGAAGAAATCGTGTCGACCATCAACAGCGCCGGATGACCGGCCTGATCAATGGCGGCGCGCACCGCCGCAATGTCGCTGGTGACGCCGGTGGAGGTCTCGTTGTGCACCACGCACACCGCCTTGATGCGGTGCTGCGAATCTTCAGACAGCCGCGCGCCGATGACGCCGGCATCGACCGGATGACGCCAGTCGCCTTCGATGTAGTCCACCTCGAGCCCCAGCCGCCCGGCCAGCTTGCGCCACAGGCTGGCGAAGTGGCCGGTCTCGACCATCAGCACGCGGTCGCCCGGCGACAGCGTATTGACCAGCGCCGCTTCCCACGCGCCGGTGCCCGACGCCGGAAAGATCACGACAGGCGACTCGGTCTGGAAGATCGGTTTCAGGCCCGACAGCACCGCCTTGCCGAGCTCACCGAACTCGGGTCCGCGGTGGTCGATGGTGGGCAGGTCGATGGCGCGCAGGACCCGGTCGGGCACGTTGGTGGGTCCGGGAATCTGCAGGAAATGCCGGCCGGACGGGTGGGTGTTCAGCGAGAGCATGCGTGGCCCCAATGTGGACGGTTTGTATACCAAGGCACTTTGCGCGGCGGTCAGACAGCGCTCGGCGGCCTGGCGGACTTGCGGCATGCGTCACTCTATCCCATTGTTTTTACGTCGATAACCTAGGGTATACACCCATCAAAACCGCAGCATGGACAGGTTTATAGTCTGCGAAAACAAGGGGAATTTTTGTATACCAATGCGCAGCGATCCTAGCTTCTCGCCGGATCACGCCGAGGCTGTTGCCTCGTCCGATCTCGCCACCGACTCTGCCCCGACGGCCGTTCGCGCCGCCGGCGACGGACGCACGCTGGCGGGTTCGGCGGCTGGATCGCTACGCGAACGCATCATCCAGGGCGAATTCCCGCCCGGCACCCGGCTGAACGAACGCGCGCTGTGCGACCTGCTTGGCGTGTCGCGCACCCCGCTGCGCGAGGCGTTCCGCGTGCTGGCCGCCGAAGGCCTGGTGCAGATCGAACCCAACCGCGGCGCGCAGGTGGTCGCGCTGTCGGAAGCCAACATCCGCGAAGCCTTCGAAGTGATCGGCGGCCTGGAGGCCATGTCGTGCCGGTTTGCGTGCGAGCGCGCGACGGATGTCGAGATTGCCGAGATCCGCGCGCTGACCTACGAAATGATGGCCAGCCACGCGCGCCACGACCTGCCGACGTACTTCCGCGTCAACCGCGAGATCCACGAACGCATCAGCCTGGCGGCGCACAACAGTTTGCTCAAACAGCTTTACGACGCGCAGAACGCGCGGATCCAGAATCTGCGCTTCGTCTCGAACGAGAACCGCCAGAAATGGGATCTGGCGATGCGCGAACACATAGAAATGGCGGAGGCCCTTGCCGCGCGAGACGCGGACCGGCTGGCAGCCATCATGCGGCAGCACCTGCAGCGCAAATGCGACGCGGCGCTCAAGAGCCGGAGCGAGACGATAGATACGCAACACATGTAGTGTCATCAAGAGGAGCCTTCACCATGGCTGATAGTCGCTTCACACCTTGTCGCTTCACACCTTGCCGCTTCACCCCCGCTACACCTGCCCTGTCCTCCCGCCGTTCCACGCCGCTCAAGGCCCTGACCGCCGCCCTGCTGGCCTGCGCCGCGCTGGCCACCCAGCCGGCGCTCGCCGGCAAGAAGGACGACACCCTGCGCATGGCCTATGACCAGGCGCCGGAAAGCGTCGACCCGTACTTCAACAACGTCCGCATTGGCGTCATCATTGCCGCCAACGTGTGGGACACCCTGCTCTACCGCGACCCCGTCACCAACGAGTACAAGGGCCAGCTCGCCAAAAGCTGGAAACAGGTCGACGACAAGACCATGGAATTCGAGCTGCGCGAGGGCGTCAAATTCCACAACGGCGAAGAGTTCGACGCCGACTCCGTGGTCTACACGCTGAACTACGTGGCCGATCCGAAGAACAAGGCGGTCACGCAGCAGAACGTGTCGTGGATCGACAAGGTCGAAAAGATCGACAAGTACAAGGTGCGCCTG
>CBHWAL010000529.1:0-3221 GCA_966111495.1 uncultured Achromobacter sp.
CATTCCGTTCGGCGTCTACACCGATGCCGCGCTGCACCAACGCGAGCTGGAGCGCTTCTTCTACCGCGGCCATTGGAGCTACGTGGGCCTCACGGCCGAAATCCCGAATCCCGGCGACTTCAAGCGCACGGTCGTGGGCGAGCGGTCCGTCATCCTGCTGCGCGACAACGACGGCGAAGTGCGCGTCGTGGAAAACGTCTGCGCCCATCGCGGCGTGCAGTTCTGCCGCGAACGCGCCGGCAACCGCACCGAGTTCGTCTGTCCGTACCACCAGTGGAACTACGACCTGCAGGGCAACCTGATCGGCGTGCCCTTCCGCCGCGGCGTCAAGCTGGACGGCAAGGTCAACGGCGGCATGCCGCCCGACTTCAATCCCGAGGAACACGGCCTGACAAAACTTGCGGTCGCCTGCCGCAACGGCGTCGTCTTCGCATCCTTCGACCATGACGTCGAGCCGCTGGAAGACTACCTGGGCCCCGACATCGCGCATTACTTTGACCGCGTCTTCGACGGCCGCGAACTGGTGATCCACGGCTACAGCCGCCAGCGCATTCCCGGCAACTGGAAGCTGATGCAGGAGAACATCAAGGACCCTTATCACCCGGGGCTCTTGCACACCTGGTTCGTCACCTTCGGGCTATGGCGCGCGGACAACCGGTCCGAACTGAAGATGGACCGCCACTTCCGCCACGCCGCGATGATCTCCACCCGCGGCCAGGGCGGCAAGAGCACCGTCACCAGCGGCGTGTCCAGCTTCAAGGAGCAGATGTCGCTGAACGACGACCGCTTCCTGGACATCGTGCAGGAACCCTGGTGGAACGGCCCCACCGCCGTGCTCATGACGCTGTTCCCCAGCGTCATCATCCAGCAGCAGGTGAACTCGCTGTCCACCCGCCACATCCAGCCCGTCGGCCACGACGCCTTCGATTTTGTCTGGACCCATTTTGGCTTTGCCGACGACACCCCCGACATGACGCAGCGCCGCCTGCGCCAGGCCAACCTCTTCGGCCCCGCCGGCTTCGTGTCGGCCGACGACGGCGAAGTCATCGAATTCTCGCAATCCGGCTTCGAGCAAAAGCCCTGGCACCGCAGCGTCGCCGAACTAGGCGGCAAGACCGCCGAAAACACGGACCACATGGTCACCGAAACGCTGATACGCGGCATGTACGCGTACTGGCGCCGCGTGATGGAGGCGTGACATGCTGGACTTTCCGCTGTACTACCAGCTCACCCGCCTGTACACCGACTACGCCGCCGCGCTGGACGCCGGCGAATGGGAAAAGTGGCCCGACTTCTTCACGGATGACTGCGTCTACAAGGTGCTGCCGCGCGAAAACTACGAACGCGGCTTTCCGTTGGCCACCATGGCATTCGAGAGCCGCGGCATGCTGAAGGACCGCATCTACGGCGCCACCGAAACCATCTTCCACGACCCCTACTACCAGCGCCACGTCGTCGGCGCCCCGCGCGTACTGCTGGTGCAGGACGGCCGCATCGAATCCGAAGCCAACTACGCCATCTTCCGCACCAAGCCCAGCCAGCTCACCACCGTCTTCAACGTGGGCCGTTACCTCGACGTGATCCGCCAGACCCCCGACGGCCTCAAATTCGAATCGCGGCTGTGCATCTTCGACAGCGAGCTGATTCCGAATTCGCTGATCTATCCCATCTGACCCGGAGACGAACAATGACTGTGCAATGGATCAAAGCCATCGGACGCGATGACGTCCCCGAAGAAGACGTCATCGCCGTCGAGGCAGGCGGAAAGGAGATCGCGCTATACGGCGTGAATGGCGAGGTCTACGCGACCGACAACCTCTGTACGCACGGCAATGCCAGATTGTGCGACGGTTTTCTGACCGGCCACGAAATCGAATGCCCGCTGCACCAGGGCCGCTTCGACGTACGCGACGGCCGCGCCCTGTGCTCGCCGCTGCGCGAGAACATCGCGACGTATCCCGTGCGTATTGAGGATGGCGTCGTGTTCGTGGCGATTTAAGTAGTCAAACCGCCAGCCTCAAAGCCTCGTTCGCCGCCGCCATGCCCATGGCGGCGGTCACGGTAACCACCGACCCATAACCCGCGCACGACAAGCCCTGCGGCGCCAGGTTAAGACCCGACGCGCCCATATCGTCTTCACCTTCACGCGGCTTGGTCCACGCATCCGGCAAGATCGCCGGCTGGTCGAACCACAACGCATGTACGCCCATCTTCGGCACCCGCTTGAGCGCCTTGCCGTTCTTATCCGATGCCCGCGGAAACCCATGCTCGCGCCGCAACTTGTTGCGCAGCTTGGACAGCAATGCATCATTGACCGCCGCCGACAGATCCCCCGCCCGCAACGCCAACGGATCCGTCTTCCCGCCCGCCCCGCCACACAGCAACATCGGCACCCCAAGCGCACGCGCATACAGGATCATCGCGATCTTCGCGGCCGCCTGATCAGTGCAATCGATGATGACGGTATAAGGTCCCGGCAACACCTCGCCCACGTTCTCCGGCGACACAAAGTCATCCACCCGCGTGATCCGGCATTCCGGATTGATCGCCAACACCCGCTCGGCCATCGCCTCCACCTTCGACTGCCCCAGCGTCGAACTCAACGCATGGATCTGCCGGTTCACGTTGGACTCGGCGATGTGATCCAGATCGATCAACGTCAACGCCCCCACCCCGCACCGCGCCAGCGCTTCGACGGTCCACGAGCCAACCCCGCCCAAGCCGGCAACGGCAACATGCGCATCACGAATGCGGGAAGGCGCTTCGGGACCATAGAGGCGCGACAGCGCGCCGAAACGTCGGTCGAGATCGGCGGGTTCAGGAATGAGTTCGGGCGAGTTCATGGATCGCATTTTAGGGCAGCAGCCGCCAACCCACCCGCCCAACTTAGGCCGACAAGGTGTCTGACACCCTGCGGAGACTGCCGTCATGCCACGGAAGTGCCTCAAGGGTGTCAGACACCGGCGCGAAGCACATCGCAAGCGCGAAGCGCCATCCCCAGACGCAACACACCGCGTAAGCGCCCGGAGGCCGCCCGCGCGGCCAACCGGACGCGGGCCCCGCAAGACGCTTCAAACCCGCGCAGACGCAGCCAAGAACCTCAAGAACCCACCCCGCCCCAGCGCCCGGCAGGCTCAAACCACCGCAGCCCGGCGTGGCGTCGGCCTGGGGTGCGCGGGGCGTGTAGATGCGCCCGAGGGAATCGGAAGGCAGTCGCCGGA
>CBHWAL010000530.1:0-3208 GCA_966111495.1 uncultured Achromobacter sp.
CATCAACACCCACGCGTAAATCCTCGCCACGCGGCGTTCAGCCGCAACGCAAAGAACGAAGATCAGCCGCCCACGGGCGGCTTTTTCGCGCCCGTTCGCACCGTGCCCTAGCAAGCTGAATAGGTGTCTGACACCCTGGAGAGATCACCTTCAAATTGCACCGCCGCCTCAAGGGTGTCAGACACCTGCGCAGCGTCATTCGCAGGGCCAAAGTTGTCTCTCCGACACGCCCCTCAGACCTGGCAATCGCTATCCTGCCTGCTGTTCCATTCACTCGCGTGCAGCCATGGCCAGAAGACCTCGAATCCTTATTGCGCATCAACCGCACCATATCGTCCAGCGTGGCCATCGGCAGCAGCCTGTGTTCGATGATTCCAATGACTATTGCGCTTATCTTGAGGATCTGCACGACTACCGCCGAACCCTAGGCGTCGCTCTGCACGCGTGGTGCCTGATGCCGAACCATGTGCATCTGTTGCTGACGCCCCGGGACGATCCGCGGACGCTGTCGATGCTGATGCAGCGAATCGCGCAACGTGCGGCGCGACGTTGGAATGCGCGCAGGGACGTCGCCGGCTCGCTTTGGGAAGCGCGATTCAAATCGCGGGTGATCGATACTGAGGAGTATCTGTTGGACTGCTGCAGGTACATCGAATTGAATCCGGTACGAGCCGGCCTGACAGCGTCCGCCACGGATTACCGTTGGTCGAGCTATCGGGCGCGGATGGGCATTGTCAACGACGATCATTTGGACTTGCATGACCTGTATCTGGCGATGGGGCCCGACCAGCAGACAAGGCGCAAGGAGTACGGGAAATGGTGCTTGAGCCAGACCGGTGTCTGACACCCGTGGGAGATTGGCTCAGATTGCACCGGCACTTCCGGGGTGTCAGACACCTGCACCGTTCGTCAGCCGCCCTCAGTCCGCCGGCTTTCGCTCCAATCCCACAATCAGCTTCGCCAGCAACCCATCCAACTGCCCCTGCTCCTTCTGCGTCAGCGCAGCCATCGCCTGCTGCTCATTCGCCACGTGCAGCGGCAGCAGCTTGTCGATGAGCGCCAAGCCCGCTGGCGTAAGCCGCACTAGCGTGCTACGCCGGTCATTGGGCGACGGCACGCGTTCGATGAGGCCCTTGCGTTCCAGGCGATCAAGCCGGCTCGTCATTGCGCCTGACGACAGCATCAGGCCTTCGTGCAGGTCGGTGGGCGTCATGGCGTACGGATTGCCCGACCGCCGCAGCGTGGCGATGACGTCGAACTCGCCCTGGTGCAGTTCGAACTGCGCGGCCAGCGGCAGGAACCAATTGCGTTCCAGGAGATGCGTAGCTTGCAGCAGGCGCCCAACCAGCGCCATCACCTTGGCGTCGATGTCGGGCCGCTCGCGTTGCCATTCTTCCTGCGCGCGCCTTGCACGGTCATTCATGGTTGTCTCTGCATGAAGCTATTTGCGTTGGCAGCCATGATATCCCGTTGCCGAATGCGCCGTGCCGTCTATATACTTCGACATCAAATAACTTGATGTCGAGATATCCATGTTGCGCGTGCGGTTACGCCCCCTGTTTGCCATCATCGCCATCGTGGCGGTGGCGCTGAATCTGCGGCCTGCGCTGGCGGCCATCGGGCCGTTGCTGGACATGATCCAGTCGGCAACGGGCGCATCGAATACGCAGGCAAGCCTGCTGACGACGTTGCCCGTGTTCGTCATGGGGATCTGCGCGCTCGCTGGCGCGCGCCTCACCAAATACTTGAATGAACGCGCCGGGATCGGTCTGGGGATCGCGTTGGTGGCACTGGCCTGCCTGGCGCGTTACGTCGCCGTGCAGACGTACGGACTGCTGCTGACAGCCGCGCTGGCCGGCGTGGGCATTGCGCTGGTGCAGACCTTGCTGCCGGCCTTCATCAAGCGCAATTTCGCGCATGACATGGGCCGGGTGTTCGGCTTGTACACCACCGGCATCATGGCGGGCGCTGCCGTCGCGGCGGCCAGCGCCGCGGGGCTGGCCGGCAGTTTCGGCTGGCCAGCCGCCTTGGCGTTCTGGAGCGTGCCCGCCGTGCTTGCGCTGCCGTTGTGGTTCAAGGCGACGCGAGATCGCGCTGATGCGCCATCGCCCCGGCAACGCAAGGCTCACGCCGCGCCTCGCGCTTTTTGGCGCAATCTGCGGGCATGGGAACTGATGCTGTTCTTTGGCATCGGCACCGGGGCCTACACGCTGGTGCTGGCGTGGTTGCCGCCGTTCTATACCGGCCTCGGATGGGAACCTTCCGCCGCCGGATTTCTGCTGGGAGGACTGACGCTGGCCGAAGTGATGGCAGGCTTGGCCGTGTCGGCGTGGATCGGCAAGTTCCCCGACCGGCGCAAGCCGCTGGCCGTCGTGCTGACGATCCTGATCTGCGGGCTGGCATGCCTGATTCTTGCGCCGCTCAAGCTGGCGCTGCTGGCGTGCCTGCTGCTGGGCATTGGCATCGGCGCGCTCTTTCCGCTGTCGCTGATCGTGGCGATGGACCACCTGGACGATCCGGCGCAAGCGGGGATGCTGGCGGCGTTCGTGCAAGGCGGCGGCTACGTGATTGCAAGCTTCATGCCGCTGCTGGCGGGCGTACTGCGTGACCGGTTTTCGAGCCTGACCGAGGCCTGGATCGTGATGCTGGCCGGCGCGGTCATGCTGCTGGCGCTGGCGCTACGGTTTTCGCCCGCCTCGTACCGGCGGATCGACGCCTGACCGCGCGCACATAAACCGCCCACACATAAAAAAAGCGCCGCCCCCTTAAAGGGGCGGCGCTTTCCATTGCAGACGCGGCAAGCCGCGGTGCGTTACTTCTTTTTCATCGGCGGCAAGTCGGTGCAGACGCCTTCGGCAACTTCCGCGGCCATGCCCACCGATTCACCCAGGGTCGGGTGCGGGTGGATGGTCTTTGCGATGTCGACGACGTCGGCGCCCATTTCCACGGCCAGCGCCAGTTCGCTGATCAGGTCGCCCGCGTGGGTGCCCACGATGCTGCCGCCCAGGATGCGATGCGTCTCGGCGTCGAAGATGAGCTTGGTGAAGCCCTCGTCGCGGCCGTTGGCGATGGCGCGGCCCGAGGCTGCCCACGGGAACACGCCCTTCTCGATCTTGATGCCCTGCTTCTTGGCTTCGTCCTCGGTCAGACCGACCCACGCCACTTCCGGATCGGTGTAGGCCACCGACGGGATGATGCGCGCGTCGAA
>CBHWAL010000531.1:0-3207 GCA_966111495.1 uncultured Achromobacter sp.
CTTCAGGATGCGGGCGCCGGCCATCACCAGATGAATCGGAATGTGGACGCGCGCGTGGACCTCGCCGACCTTTTTCTGCGTGGCCAGCAGCACGTCGATATCGCCTTGGTCGCGCACGCAGAGCAGGCCCTTCAGCCAGTGCGTCATGCCGCGATGCAAGCGGGTCGACACGATTTCATGCGAGAGCCGCGGGCCTGCCTCGGCATCGGCGAGCAAGGTGGAATAGAAGGCGTCCACCAATTGGGTAGCGTGGTCGGACACAACCGCCGCCACCAGGCCGCGCGTATCGGCGTCGACTGATTGATAGACCGCTTCCCAGGCCTGCGCATTGGATGCGCTCAGGTAGCAGTCGTGGCCGCTGGCCGCATTGGCGGTTGCGGCCGCAGGAGGAACACCGGTACTGCTCGAAGACATAAGCTCATCCGCCCAAGAACGGCGTGCGCGCCTGGCTGCGGCACGCGCCCGAAAAACCAGCGCGGATTATGCTTGAATTCTCCGTGGCAGGGCCGCGCGTGCGGCGCCGCCACGGGCGGCTGACGTCAATCCAGGCCGTGAAAGACCGAATCGTCGGGCCCGACATGCGACGGATGCTGCCACGTCACATCGCGCAGCGAGTGCTGCACCAGGCCTTCCACGCCCAACAACACCGCGAAGATGGCCATGCGGATGGGAATGCCATTGTCGGTCTGGCGGAAGATGGCCAGACGCGGATCGTGGTTCAGGTCCACGCTGAGATCGTTGGCGCCAGGACGGCTGTCACGCGGCAGCGGGTGCATCACGATCGTCTCGGGGCTGCAGTACGCGTCGATGATGGCGCGATTGACTTGGAAGTCCGGCGTATAGCCTTCGTTCTCTTCGTTGGCGAAGCGTTCCTTCTGAACGCGCGTCGCGTAGATGACGTCGGCGCCCGCCAGGCCTTCGGCCAGCGAACACTTCTGTTCGATGATGTTGCCGTTGCGGCTGGCCTGCTCGACGATGTAGGTCGGCATCTCCAGGCCCTTGGGCGAAATCAGCGAGAACTTCACGTTCTTGTACAGCGCCATCAGCTTGATGAGCGAATGCACGGTGCGGCCGTATTTCAGGTCGCCGACCATGGCAATGTGCGCGCCGTCCAGCAGCTTACCCAGGCGCGAGAATTCGGTCAGGATGGTGTACAGGTCCAGCAGCGCCTGGCTGGGGTGTTCGCCGGGGCCGTCGCCGCCGTTGACCACGGGGATGTTCGTCGCGCGCGCAAATTCCGCGACCGAGCCTTGGTCGGGATGGCGGATGACCATCGCGTCGACATAGCCGCTCATGACGCGGCTGGTGTCATAGATGGATTCGCCCTTGGCCATCGACGAGAACGTGAAGCCGGTGGTGTCGCACACCGAGCCGCCCAAGCGGCAGAAGGCGGAACCAAAGCTGACGCGGGTACGGGTGCTGGCTTCGAAGAACAGGTTACCCAGCACGGCGCCTTCCAGCACGCGCGACACCTTCTGGCGGCGCGCGATGGGTTGCATCATGTCGGCCACGCGGAACAGGTCTTCGACGGAGTCGCGGGTGAACTGGTCCACCGACAGCAGCTGGTTCTTGCCTTCCAGGGCGATGCGATCACGCAGCGGGCCATCTTGTACGCTTTGCGTATATTTTTCCAGCAGCACGCCGTTTTGCACGATTTCTGTGACAAAGCGCTGAACCACTTCCGGCATCGCCCGGAATTCCTGCGAGCCTTCCGGCAGAAGCCAGGTATCAAGCGCCCGGCGCTTGACGCCGATACGCGTGGCGAACACATCGCGGGTGAGGTTGAGGCGGCGCATGGCGTCGCGCAGAAAGGCTTGCTGGGAGATGCTCATGACGGGCCCCAAAAAGAGGATTTATATACGCAGTGCGCATATTATTCCGACCATCTACACAAGTCCAACATTTTTGCGCATACGGGTTTACCCGTGTTTTTATCGCTGTGCGTAGGCCGCCGCCTGTGGCGTCGCAGTTGCGGCCTGCCCGACCGCGAACCAGCAGGCCCCGCAGAAAGCCAGCATGCTGGCCAGATAGCACACCAGCGCCAGCAGTTGCGCGGGCCAATGGCCGCGCGTCAGATGACCGTTGTAGCCTTGCCGCAACAGGCTGACCTGCGCCAGGTAGGCAAACGCCACCCCCAGGCCTGCCAGCACCAGGCCGGCTAGAAAAAACAACAGGGGTATCTGCAGATCGGGCGCCGCAATGTCCGGCCCCACAATGCCCAGTGAAAATCCGGCCAGGACCAGGGCAGCGCCGCCGTTCAACCACCCCAGAAAGCGAAACGCGCCAGCCAGCAGCGCGAACGACGTGCCGTTTGCGCGGAACTGCTGGGCGCGGGGGTCCATGGATCAGCCGCCGGTGGCGCTACGGCAGATGGGCGTCGCGCTCTGTATCGACTTGCGCGCCGCCACGATCTCGGCCTCGTCCCAGCGGCCTTCTCCCAGGACCGTCACAGTCACCTTTGAGGTGGCGGGACCGTCGGCCTCCGCGGAAATCAATTCCAGCACGGTTGCCGGCTGGCCGACCTTGTAAAGCTTGATTTCGTCCGGTGCGCCTTTCTCGCCAAGGCTATGGCGCCAGGCATAAGAGACGCCATACGGATGGCTGACCTGCGTATGGCACGTGCGCACGTATTCGCCGGCACGGCGGAACGCCGCCTGGTAATTGGTGTCGACGCTGAAGGTTTCCTTCTTGGCGGTTTCCGACTCGTAGACCCCGGTGCTGGCGCAACCGGCCAACGTAGCCGCCAACGTGACAGCCACCCATACAGACTTGCGCATGATTCTTCCCGCCATTGCTATTCGGACTTCCGCGATTATGCCAGCGGCCGCAAAAAGGCCACGCTGGAAATGCCAATTTTTGGCACTCCGTGCGTGGCCTTGCGCCGTCGTGACGGCAAAGGGCCGGGCGCCTTAGCGCTTCTCCGCGGCCCCTTCGATCTTTTCCCCGCCCCGCTGAATATCCTTACCGGCCCCGGCGACGGTGTTGCACCCCGCCGACAGCGCAGCAATCGAAAGCATCATGACGAGAAAGACTTTGTTCTTCATAAACATCTCCTGTCTGGGCATGGAAAAACCGAAGCCCAGCATACCTCAAAGGCCCCAATTTGCGCGAGACGGGCCGGACTCGGCGGGCGCGCCCGCCGCCCCGCTTCAGAACGGGATACCGGGGCCCTGCGGTCCGGGGTGGTGACACACGCGCGACACGTGT
>CBHWAL010000532.1:0-3200 GCA_966111495.1 uncultured Achromobacter sp.
CAGTTCTTCAGGTCGATTTCCTTGTGCGCGATGTTCCAGTCGCCGCAGATGACGAATTCACGGCCGGTCGTCTTGTGCTCATGCATCAAGGCATCGATCCACGGGCCGAAGCTGTCCAGGAAGCGGTACTTCGCCTGCTGGCGTTCGTCGCCACTGGAGCCGGAAGGCAGGTAGGCGCTGATGACCGACAGATCCTTCCAGTCGGCGCGGATGATGCGGCCTTCGCTATCGAACTCTTCACAATCAAAGCCGTTGTTCACGCGCTCGGCGGCATCTCGCAGGTAGATGCCCACGCCGCTGTAGCCCTTTTTCACGGCGTGGTGAAAGTGGCCGGTGTAGCCGGGCGGGTGGCGCAGTTCGTCGGTCAGGTCGTCGTGGGACACCTTGATTTCCTGCAGGCACAGCACGTCGGCGGCGTGCTTTTCCATCCACGGTTGCAGGCCCTTTTTGAAGGCGGACCGGATGCCATTGAGGTTGATCGACGTGATGCGCAGCAAAGCGAAACTCCTGAAATGCGGCCGCGGAAGGGCGGACAATGCCAGGAATTTAACCGACTCCGCCGCGGCCACCTGGATCGGCCCCGACAGCGGATAAAATGCGGGGTCTGCCACCTACCGGATCTTCCTGAATGCCCGCCGCCCAGTCCTCCGTCACCGCCCTGGATTTCGTCCGTTTCGCCTTGAACGAGGGCGTTCTGCGTTTTGGCAGCTTCAAGGTCAAGTCGGGCCGCATCAGCCCCTATTTCTTCAATGCGGGCCTGTTCAACAATGGCCGCTCGGTCGGCAAGCTGGCGCAGTTCTACGCGCAGGCGCTGCTGGATTCCGGCGTCGAGTTCGACATGCTGTTCGGCCCCGCGTACAAGGGCATTCCGCTGTCCACCGCCACTGCCGTGGCGCTGGCCGGCCACCCGGACATGCAGGACCGCAGCGACGTGCCGTTTGCCTATAACCGCAAGGAAGCCAAGGACCACGGCGAAGGCGGCACCCTGGTCGGCGCACCGCTCAAGGGCAAGGTCGTCATCATCGACGACGTCATCACGGCCGGTACTTCGGTGCGCGAGTCCGTGGAAATCATCCGCGCCGCCGGCGCTGAACCGGCCGCCGTGCTGATCGCGATGGACCGCATGGAGCGCGCCGGCCCGGACGACGCCCTGTCGCCGCACTCGGCCGTGCAGGACGTGGCCAAGACCTACGGCATCCCCGTGGTGGCGATTGCCTCGCTGACTGACATCCTGGCCCTGCTGCAAGACGACGCGGCATTTGCCGAGAATCGGGATGCCGTGCTGGCGTATCGGACGAAGTACGGGGTGAAGTAAGGGTCTCGTTGCTGAAGACAATACGCAGGGCGGCCATGGGCCGCCCTTTGTCATTGCCAAGACGTCATTGCCAAGACGTCATTGCCACAGATAGGGCGCGACGGGTTCGGCGACGCCGTGCGGTTGGCCGAACACAGTGACGCCACTGGCCCGCGCGGCGTCCGCCAGCTTGCGGTCAAAAGTAGCTAGGCAGGCGCGTTGCCGCAACGAGAGTTCGAGATAACTGGCGTCATAGGCAGTTAACCCATGGGCGCGGGCAAGCTGGCAGGTGCGCGCGATGCTGGAAGCCGCATCATCAAAGTCGGCGGAGATGGGCAGGTTGTCGAGAAGCTCATTGAACGCAGCGACCTGGGCCCGCGAAATGCGCTGACTGCGCTCTGCGCGCACAACGCCATTGGCAACTTCCACGCGCCAGATGTGGGGCACGGTGTTTTGCGATCCGTGTGCGACGTCGAGCAGATGCTGAGCAAGCAGCGATTCGTGGACATCCACGCGGTAGAGCAGCCAGGCAAGGGCGACCGACGCGTCCGGCACCAGACGGATGGTGTTCATTCCCGGCCTTCTTCGATCCAGGCGCGGATGATGTCGTGGGAGACCGGAGCTGCGGTGTGCAGGCGCTTCATGGCTTCCAGTGCATCGTGCGCGTTCAGCGAGGTGTCGGGCAGGACGGGCGTAAGCCTTGCGCGGCGCACGCCGTCGACAGCGATGATGAAGTGCTGCCCCTGGTTGAGGGCCTGCAGGTAATCGGCGAATCGGTGCAGCAAGTCGTTGCTGCTGACCTCGGTGTAGTTCATGGCCAAGCCTCCGGCGAAATCGACCAGATCATTCTTGGCCAAACAAAAGGCCGCGGCAAGATGCCGCGGCCCCTGATTCAGTCTGATATTGCGCCGGTCCCCGCTTGGGGATCCGGCCAACCATCAACTATCCAGCTTCTGCTTCAGCAGATCATTCACCTGCTGCGGGTTGGCCTTGCCGCGGGCGGCCTTCATGATCTGGCCGACCAGGGAGTTGAACGCCTTCTGCTTGCCGGCGCGGTACTCCTCGACGATGGCCGGGTTGGCAGCCAGCACCTCGTCGATCATCGCGCCGATGGCGCCCGTGTCGCTGATCTGCTTCAAGCCGCGCGATTCGATGATGGCATCCGCATCGCCGCCGTTTTCGCCGGCCCACATGGCGCCGAAGACTTCGCGGGCGATCTTGTTGGAGATCGTGCCGTCGATGATGCGGCCGATGAGGGCCGCCAGCGCCGGCGCCGCGACGGGCGATTCGGCGATGGTCTTTTCTTCCTTGTTGAGCACGGCGGCCACTTCGCCCATGACCCAGTTGGACGCGAGCTTGGCCTGGCCTGCCGGCAGCGCGTGCGCCACGGCTTCGAAGTAGGCGGCCAGGTCGCGGCTGACGGTCAGTTGGGCGGCGTCGTAGGCGGGCAGGCCGTATTCCGTTTCGAAGCGGGCACGCTGGGCGGCCGGCAGTTCGGGCATGGCGGCGCGGACCTCGTCCACCCACGCGCTAGAGATCACCAGCGTGGGCAGGTCGGGATCGGGGAAGTAGCGGTAGTCGTGCGCGTCTTCCTTGCTGCGCATGCTGCGCGTTTCGTCGCGGTCGGCGTCGTACAGGCGCGTTTCCTGGACGACGGTGCCGCCGTCCTCGATCAGTTCGATCTGGCGGCGCGCTTCATAAATGATGGCGCGTTCCAGGAAGCGGAACGAGTTGACGTTCTTGATCTCGGTGCGGGTGCCGAATTCCTTCTGGCCCACCGGGCGGACCGACACGTTGGCGTCGCAGCGGAACGAGCCTTCCTGCATGTTGCCGTCGCAGATGCCCAGCCACACGACCAGGCTGTGCAGCGCGCGCGCGTAGGACACGGCCTCGGCGGCAGAGCGCA
>CBHWAL010000533.1:0-3172 GCA_966111495.1 uncultured Achromobacter sp.
GGATGTCGGCAAATGCCAGGTCGCCCGCATTGGCCAGGCGCACGAAGTCGCCTGCCATCTCCAGCGCCGTCCATTGCGCGAAGTCCGCCAATTGCATGCCGTTGGCCTGCGCCAGGGCTTGCGCACGGGTCTGCGCGTTGGCGGCATCCGCGGCATAGGCCGGATTGCTCGCGCCGCTGCCGCCGGCGTCAAACAGGCACGCAAAGAACGCGGGCGTCAGGTTGTTTTGATCGCCTGTGTTCGCTAGTTCCTTGAGCGTGACCGTCGTCTGCAATTGCGACAACGCCAGCAGGTCGGCGCCTGTCAACGGGCTCTTGACCAGTTCGCGCATCTCGCAGCGCCAGTCGTCGTTCAGCAGACGCAGGCGCACCAGTTCGCTCATGTAGCGGTAGGTGAAGTCGCCGTAGTCCTTGGCGTCCAGGATGGACACGTTCCAGCGCGGCGGTACGTCGTAGGCGTTTTCGGCGCGGTACAGGTCGAACAGTTCATCGAAGCGCGGCACCTTGTCGAGCCGGATGGTCTGCACTTCGATCTCGTCCGCGCTCTGCAGCGTCATGAGCTTGTATGCGGGCACATAGGCGGCCATGGAAGGCGCCTGGATGTTGAAGAGCGCGTGGTCGCCGCCGTAGTTGCGCAGCGCCATGTCGTTGAAGTGCATATGACCGCCCACGTGCACCTTCAAACCGGTCTCGGCCAGCGCGCGGGTGGTGTTCTCGGCGGGGCGGCGAATCATCTGCATCTTGTTGGCGCCGAGCAGCGCCTCGATGTCGTCGGAGGCGCCATTGAAGAACTCGGACATCGGGAAGTGGCTGAACGCGATGACCTGCTTGCCCTGCGCCTTGCCGCGCGCCACCACGTCGGTCAGCCACGTGATCACGTGCGCCTTGTGGGTCAGCATCTTGTTGTAGCCCTGATCACCCGAGCCGGTGAAGTCGTTGGCGCCCGGACCCGTCGGCACGTAGACGTTGGCATCCAGGCCCACCAGCCACACGCCCGCGACGGGCTCGACCACGTATGACGTGTCGGGCACCATCTTGCACAGCGTGTAGTTCTGCGGCTTGTTCGGGCCACCGGTGCCTTCGGCGCAGATTTCGTACTGGCGGTTGATCCAGTTGGCTTGCGAGACCGCCGTGGCGTAATCGTAGTCTTCGTACTTGTAGGTGCTGTACGGGGTTTCGTAATACACGTTCTGCGGCTGCGGCATGAAGCCATGCTGCTCGAGCGCGGTCGTGATGCCCGAGTAGCCCATGTGCAGCACTTCCTCGGTGCAATACGTGTTGCCGATGCGCGTCCAATCGCCGCCGTAGGCGGTGTTGCATACGTTGGCGCCGCGGCTGTAGATCGGCTGCGAAAAACCGATCGCGCCCGTCACGGGATCCAGGCCAAGGTAGTCGCCCTTGCCCGCGGGCTGGTTGAAGGGGCGGTTGGGATCATGGTTGCCCGGCGCGGCAAAGAACTGGATGCCGTGCTTCTTCGAATAGTCGCCCATGATCTTGACCAGGCCGCGCATGTGCACAGGCTGGCCATCGTCCGAGAAGTCGCCCGGCAGCGCGATGTACTTCACGCCGCGCTTCACGGCGTCGTCCAGCGCAGCCAGGAAGGCGAAGTAGTTTTCGTTGAAGAGGCGCGTGGACGTCAGCTGCGCGTACATCGTGCGGATGGTCGCGTTGTCGCCGGCCTTCGGGTTCGGAATGCCCGGGAAGGAGCCGTCCTTGAAGTCCGCGTAGACGTCATGGAAGTGGATGTCGGGCATGAACGCGACCTGCACGGGGGCGGGCGGTTGCGCGGGCGTTTCGGCCGGGGGCGGCGTCTCGGCAACAGGCGGTGGCGTGTCATCGTCCTTGTCGCCGCCGCATGCGGCGAGCAGGGCAACGAGCAGCAGGGAGGCTGCGGCGCGGACGGGGCGGGAAGGGCGAAGCGTCATCGGGCGTTGGGATCCTGGAAGGTTCGGTGCGGCGGCGGTCGCGCATGGGCATTGGCCATGCCGAGGTGGCAGCCGCGGTTCAGCTGCTTGGGTCAGCTACTTGGGTCAGCTGCCTGTAAGCGGGCCCAATGCTCACTGACCCGCATGACAGCGTCATGAATCCCGAACCGGTCTGCGTCACACAACGGGCAAAAAAAAACCCCGCACGCCAGGTGCGGGGCTTTGCGTTGCGATGGCCGCGGGGTCAGACGTGCGTGATGAACTTCGTGACCAGGTAGCCCTCGAACGTTTCCGTGCCGCCTTCGCTGCCGATGCCGCTGTCCTTGATGCCGCCGAAGGGCGTCTCGGCCAGGGCGCTACCGAAGTGGTTGATGTTGACCATGCCGGCCTCCAGGCCGTTGGACACCTTGGTCGCGGTCTTCAGCGAGTTGGTGAATACGTACGACGACAGGCCGAAGGGCAGGCTGTTGGCGCGGCGCAGCACCTCGTCGGTGTCCTTGAAACGGACCACGGGCGCCACGGGGCCGAACGGCTCTTCGGTCATCAGCATGGCGTTGTCGGGCAGTTCCGTGACCACGGTCGGCGCAAAGAAGAAGCCCTTGCGGTCCAGCGGACCGCCGCCCACCACCACCTTGGCGCCGTGCTTTTTGGCGTCGTCAATGAAGGCGCTCATGGCGGGCACACGGCGTTCATGCGCGAGCGGTCCCATCTCGGTGCCGGCTTCCAGGCCATCGCCGACCTTGATGTTCTTGAGGACCTCAGAGAAGCGCGCCAGGAACTGCTCGTACGCGCCGTCCTGCACATAGAAGCGGGTGGGCGACACGCAGACCTGGCCGGCGTTGCGCACCTTGAACTTGGCCAGCATCTCGGCGGCGCGGTCGATGTCCGCATCGTCGAACACCAGCACGGGCGAGTGGCCACCCAGTTCCATCGTGACGCGCTTCATGTGCGCGCCAGCCAGTGCCGCGAGCTGCTTGCCCACCGGCACGGAGCCGGTGAACGACACCTTGCGCACGATCGGCGAACGGATCAGGTAATCGGAGATGGTGGCAGGCTCGCCCCAGACGATGTTTAGGCAGCCCTTGGGCAGGCCGGCATCGTGGAACATGCGCGCGATGGCCATGACCGCGCTGGGCGAGTCCTCGGGACCCTTGAGCACGACCGTGCAGCCCGCGCCGATGGCGGCGGCGATCTTGCGGATGGCCTGGTTGTACGGGAAGTTCCAGGGCGTGAAGGCGGCGCAGACGC
>CBHWAL010000534.1:0-3169 GCA_966111495.1 uncultured Achromobacter sp.
CTGCGCCTGCCCGAACGCCAGCAGACCGCCCGCCTTGACGATCGCCGCCGCCAACGCGTCGCGCCCAGCCACGACCTCATCGACCGTGATGCGCTCGCCCCCTTGCAGGCGCGCCACCAGCCCCATGTCGGTGCTGGTGTAAAGCCCGATGTTGTCGGCGTTCTGGCGGTAGATGCGCTCGAAGCTCTCGGCAATTACCAGCCGCACGCCGGCGGACTTCTCGGCCATCGGGCTGTGCTCGCGCGACGAGCCCTTGCCGTACCGCTTGCCCGCGACGACGACGTTGATGCCAGACTGCCGGATCGCGTCGATGCCAATGGGCTGGGTGTCGCCCGCCCGAAAACCCGTGTATGGATACCGGCCCAGCTTCTCGTCGAAGTGGGTCAGGATCGGCACCGGCGTGATCTCGTCCGTGGAGATGTCGTCGCGCAGCGGCGCGGCGTCAAGCAGGGTCAGCGCCGCCCCACCCAGTTGCGCGGCCACACGGGCGGGATCCTGCGTCAGAAACAGCAGGCGGGCCGGGGCGTCGAGTACAGATACGGCAGTCATGGCAATCCGGTCATTCGATGGTGACGCCCGCCGCCTTGACGAGCGTCTGGCTCTTGGTGATCTCGGCGGCCAGCGTCTGCGCTGCCTGTTCCGCCGTGGTGCCTTGCGACACAAAACCCTGTGGCGACAGCGCCTTGAGCACCGCCGGCTCCTGCATGGTCTTGTGCGTGGCGGCTTGCAGCTTCTGCACGACATCGGCGGGCAGCCCGGCCGGTCCGATCAGGGAGATCCAGGCATCGTACGAATAGCCCTTCACCCCGGCCTCGTCCAGCGTGGGCACGTTGGGCAGGATGGCCAGGCGCTCGGGCGTGCTGACGGCGAGCGCGCGCAGCTTGCCCGCCTGCACCTGCGCCAGCACGGATGGGGTGGCCAGGAAGGCGACCTGGATCTGTCCCGACATGACGTCAGTAATCAATGCGTTGCCGCCCTTGTACGGGATGTGCATCATGTCCACGCCCGCCTTGGACTTGAGCAGCTCGCCGGCCAAATGCAGCACGCTGCCCGTGCCGGACGAGCCGTAGTTGATCTTGCCCGGCTGCGCGCGCGCGGCTTTGAGCAGGTCGTCCATCGTCTTGTACGGCGAGTTCTCCGCCACCACGACTACCAGCGGCGTCGTGCCGATGACGGAAATCGGCGTGATGTCCTTGACCGTGTCGTAGGGCAAGCTCTTGTACAGGCTGGGATTGATGGCGTGATTGGACGACACGATGCCCAGGGTGTAGCCGTCGGGCTTGGCCGACACCAGTTGGCGCGTGCCCGGGATGCCCGCCGCGCCGGCCAGGTTTTCCACGATCATGGGCTGGGCCAGCGTCTTGCCCAGGTTATCGGCCACCACGCGCGCCACCACGTCGGCGGTCGAGCCGGGCGAGGTGGGCACGATCAGGCGGATGGGATGGTCCGGGTAGCCGGCGGCGGACGCGGCGGCAGCCGCACACACGGCGCCAAACGCGAGCGCACAGCTCGCGAGCAATCTGGTGGGGGTCATGATGTCTCCGTATAGGACGCAGCGGGGTCTGGATGCCCCGTACCGGCGATGAACGCGCTTTGACTATACGAAGACGGCCGTCAATGGCGAAGTGTCATCTCGGCAGCCCCGCCATCGCGAATGGCGACGACGGCTTGCCCCGACGCAGGCCGTCAGCCCTGCTGCGCCAGGAACCTGACCAGCTTGCCAGCGGTTGCCGACAACTGCGCCTGGTTCGGAAACACGATGCAAAGCTGTCGCCGTGCCCACTCATCGGAAAGGGGACGCACCACCACGTCCAACGCCTGCAGATATAGCTCGGCGACCTGCTGCGGCATCACGGCAATGCCCAGCCCCGCATGCGTCATCCGGCACAGCGCGTCCAGGCTGGCCACGCGGATCTTCACCGACAGCGTCTTGCCCAGCGCCGCGGCCCGCACCGCCAGCAGCTGCGTCAATGCGCTGTTCTCGCGCAGGCCCACGAATGTTTCGTCGGCAATGTCCTGCAGGCTGAGCTGGCGCGCCGACGCCTTGGAGTGCGTGGACGGCAGCATGACCGCCAGCCGGTCGCGGCGGTAGGGCAATTGTTCCAGCCCGTCGGCGCCGGCGATCTGGTTGCAGATGCCGAAGTCGGCCGCGCGCTCGCGCACCAGGCGCAAGACGTCGGGACTGTGCTGCTCTTCCAGGTCGATATCCACGTCGGGAAACAGGCGCTGAAACGCCGCCACATCCTCCGGCAGGAACTGCACGATGGCCGACAGGTTGGCCACCACCCGCACGTGCCCTTTCACGCCCTCATAAAAGCGAGACAGCTCCGCCCCCATCGCCTCGACGTCGCCAATGATCTGGCGCGCGTGGCGCAGGACGGTCTGCCCGGCAGGTGTCACCGAGACGCCGCGGGTGTGCCGGGCGATCAGCGGCAGGCCGATCAGCGCTTCCATGTCGGCAATGCGCCGGCTGACGGCGGAGGGCGCGATGAACTCGCGCTCGGCCGCCCGCGCGATGCTGTTCTCCTGACAGACCGCCACAAAGAGGCGCAGCGAGGTCAGGTCGAGTTTGCGGAGGATGCTTTCCATGGCGGATCCAACGGGCGGCGGGGACCGGCCCCCGCATTGACGGGGGATCGTACACCACGCCTTGCGCGTTCAGGCCGCCAGCCGCGCCCCGTTACCACCGCGATACCGCTCCCACAGCGCCGCCTGTTTGCCGCGCGCCTGTTCCACGCTCTTTTCCTTCACATGCCCATAGCCCCGAATTGCATCCGGCACGTTGGCCAGATCCAGCGCCGCGTCGCGGTTGCCTGCGTCCATCGAGCGGGCGAACTCCTCGGCCAGCGCCAGATAATCAGCCGCAAGCTGACGCTCCATGCGGCGCTCGGCCGTCCTGCCGAATACGTCCAGCCAGGTACCGCGCACGCGCTTGAAGGGCGCAAGCAGCCGGAACGCCGATTCCATCCACGCCCCGTAAGCCCGCTTTTGCGGCCGGCCCCGCGCGTCGCGGCGCGCAAACGCCGGCGGCGCAAGGTAGTAGCGCAGCGCGTAATCGCGGCCCGGCTCGCCCTCGAACTGCGCGCGCAGCCGGTCCTTGAACGCCGGATCAGCATGCAGCCGCGCCACCTCGTACTCGTCCTTGTAGGTCATCAGCTTGGCCAGATTG
>CBHWAL010000535.1:0-3159 GCA_966111495.1 uncultured Achromobacter sp.
GGCGGGTGGTGCGCAGCGCGGCTTCGAGCAGCACGATGTAGTCGCGCAGGTCGGCCTGCGCCTCCATGTCGAACGTGCCGACCTCCAGCGCGTCCAGCGTCAGCACGCCCCAGGTCTTGCCCTCGATGTGCAGGCTGGTGCCCATGCAGTCGTGCACCGGCAGCGGTTCGCCCGCCATGCCATTGATAAGCCCGTCGTAGGGGTCCGGCAGGGTGCTGTCGTGATGAAAGCACGTGACGCCGCGCCGGCCCAGGATGGCCGCCAGCCGCGGGTGCTGCTGCACGGCGAAGCGGCGGCCCAGCGCATCCTGGGTCAGGCCGTCCACCGCGATGGGGCGAAGGTGGTCTTCTTCAAGCTGCAAGAGCGCGACCGCGCCGCAGCGGAAATGGGTGCGAAGACTGGAGACCAGGCGTTGAAGCCGGATGGCGGGCGGCAGGTCGGCGACCAGGTCGGCAAGCAGGAGATTTTGCATGGGTGAATTCTACCGTTGCAAGGTGAATAGAACCCTGGTGCTGAATGGTGATATTTACCCTTTAAATCGCAGGTGGTTGATATTTCGCAAGTTTTTCCTGGCACGGTTTTCGCAAGTAGAGAAGCACCGCAATGATCTTTGGAGAGACGCGATGAGCATGGTTGAGCAATCCCTGGGCCAGTTGGCCCGCAGCATTCCCGGCGCCACGCAGGTGTTTCACGAGTTCGAACTGGACTTCTGCTGTGGCGGCAAGAAGAGCCTGGCCGAGGCGGCCGCCCAGCGTTCGCTGGACCCCGCGCAGATCGAGGCCCGCCTGGTGGCCCTGGCGCAGAACCCCTCGCAGGAAACCGATTGGGGGCTGGCGTCGCCAGCCGAACTGGTCGAGCACATCCTGGCGCGCTACCACGAGGTCCATCGTCAGCAGTTTCCGGAACTCATCCGCCTGGCCCTGAAGGTCGAACAGGTGCATGCCGACAGCCCGGACTGCCCGACGGGCCTGGCCGACCACCTGCGCACCATGCAACAGGAACTGGAAAGCCACATGCAGAAAGAGGAACAGGTGCTGTTCCCCATGCTATCCCGCGGTCACGGCGCCATGGCGTCCATGCCGATCATGGTGATGCGCATGGAACACGACGACCACGGCGTGGCGCTCGAACGCCTGATGGCCCTGACCAACAATGTGACGTTGCCGCGCGCCGCCTGCAATACCTGGCGCGCGCTATACCTGGGCATTCGCCAGTTCAAGGAAGACCTGATGGCGCACATCCACCTGGAGAACAACATTCTCTTTGAAAACGCAGGCGCGCGCGCCCCGGCCTGACGGGCACGCGCGGCAAGGAAGGGCGGGGCCTGCCGGCCCCGCGGCATCAGCAGGGAAGAGGTCCGTATGAATATCGACAAATTCAAGCAGCAGCACGTGGATATCCTGGAAGGCATCGCGTCGCTGCGCAAGCTGGCCCTGGCGGGCGTGGCGCGCAACGCCGCCGAGATCGCCCAGGGCATAGTGGCCATGAGCGCCACCATCAAACTGCATCTGGCGGTCGAGGACCGGGCGCTGTACCCGGCCGTGGCGCGCAGCGCCGACGCCGAGCTGGCGCGCAAGGGTCGGGAGTTCCAGGAAGAGATGGACGCCATCGCCGCCGCGTACGAAGGCTTTGCCAAACGCTGGAACAACGCGCGTAGCCTGGAGCTGAACGAGCGCGGTTTCCGGGACGACGCCAACACCGTACTGCGCCGCGTGCACGAGCGCATGCAGCGCGAAAACCAGGATCTTTACCCGCGCATCGAAGCGATGTAGCGCGGGCCTGCCTTAGCGGTCTTCGGGCGCAATGCCCGCAAGCGCGCGCCGCAAGGCCGCATGCGCCTGCACATCCACCGGGCGATGCTTGCGTTCAGCGCTGGCGGGATGCTTGCCCAAGAAGTTGCCGCCTTTGCGATCGGTGGCGGGCCGCACCGGCCGGGGCGCGAAGCCGCCGCCGCAGTTGGGGCAGACGTTGCCCAGCACGCCGTCCACGCAATCGGCACAGAAGGTGCACTCAAAGCTGCAGATCCGGGCCAGCGGGGACGCGGGCGGCAGGGCGGTGTCGCAGTGTTCGCAGGTGGGGCGCAAGGCAAGCATGGAAGGCTCCATCATCGGCAAGAGACCGGTGCGCCAGCGTACTCGTTTCGGCGCCCGCCGCGCCAGCGTACTCGTTTCGGCGCCCGCCGCGCCATCCCCGATCCGGACACAAAAGGAATGAAAAGCGCCATCTCCGTTGCATGAAACCGTCTTGCGCCGCCTGTACACTCGGAACACCTTACAGGGCGACAGGGGTTCTTGATGGCCGGAAGCAGTTTCTTCGCGTTGTTCGACGATATCGCCACCATCCTGGATGACGTTTCCGTCATGACGAAGGTGGCGGCCAAGAAGACGGCGGGCGTGCTGGGCGACGACCTGGCGCTTAATGCCCAGCAGGTCAGCGGTGTGCCGGTCAACCGCGAGCTGCCCGTGGTCTGGGCGGTGGCCAAGGGCTCCTTTATCAACAAGCTGATTTTGGTGCCCGCGGCGCTGCTCATCAGCGCATTCGCGCCCTGGGCCATCACGCCGCTCCTGATGCTGGGCGGCGCGTTCCTCTGCTACGAGGGCGTCGAGAAACTGGCGCACAAGTACCTGTCGCATGGCGAATCTCCCGAAGGCCACCACGCCGCTCGCACTGAGGCGCTGCAGAACCAGTCGGTCGACATGGTGGCGTTCGAAAAAGCCAAGATCAAAGGCGCGGTGCGCACCGACTTCATCCTGTCGGCGGAAATCATCGTCATCAGCCTGGGCGCGGTGGCCGGCGCCGACTTCACGCGGCAGGTCGCGGTGCTGTCGATCATTGCCATCGGAATGACGGTGGGCGTCTACGGCCTGGTTGCCGGCATCGTCAAGCTGGATGACCTGGGCCTGTACCTGAGCCAGAAAGCGTCGCGCGGCGTGGCGTGGCTGGGAGAGCGCATCGTGGGCGCGGCGCCTTACCTGATGAAGACGCTGTCGGTGGTGGGCACGGCCGCGATGTTCATGGTCGGCGGCGCAATCCTGACCCACGGCATCCCGCCGGTGCATGCGGCCGTCGAACACGCCGCCGCCGCGGTCGGCGGGGGCGGCGTCGGTCACGCGCTGGTGTCCACGCTGCTCAATGCCTTGTTCGGCATCGTCGCGGGCG
>CBHWAL010000536.1:0-3156 GCA_966111495.1 uncultured Achromobacter sp.
CTTTGACCGCTGGCTCGCGTCGCAGGCGCGGCGTGCATGGCAGCCGCTGACCGGCGACGCCCGGCCACGCGATCTGTCGTCGATGCAGGTGCTGGTGCTGGGCGCGGGCGCCATCGGGCAGGAGATCGGGCGTTTGTGCTCGGCGCTGGGCCTGCAAACGACGGTCGTGCGCAGGCATGCCGAGCCGCTGGCCGGCTTTGACAATGTCGTCGGCATGGCGCAGCTGGACGACGCGCTGTCCCATTGCGACTGGCTGGTGCTGGCGCTGCCGTTGAATGCCGAGACGGCCGGCATCATCGATGCGCGCCGGCTGGCGCTGCTGCCGAGCAGCGCGCGCATCGTCAATGTCGCGCGCGGCGAGCTGGTCGACGAAGCGGCACTGACCAACGCGCTGGACGCGGGGCGCCTGGCGGGCGCTTATCTCGACACGTTCACGGAAGAGCCGCTGCCTCAGGCGTCGCCGCTATGGTCCCTGCCGTCGGTGTGGATCAGCCCGCACAACAGCGCCGCGTCCCTCGGGCACGAGGACCGCGTCGCCGACTGCTTCGCGGATCGGTTCCGGCGCTGGCTGGCGCATCACGCGGGGGAATTGGGCAACACGAGCAGCTAATCCCGTCATCCAGGTTCCTTTGGCGTCGCCCCATCAACGGCCAGCATTCTCGCGCGCTGGCCCGGGCGGCCGGCCAGGGTGTCACTCAGACGAATCCGGCGCGTATTTCTCGGCGTTTGCCGAATGCGCTTAAATATCGCTTTAAATGGGGACTTGCTCCCCAAGGCCCGCAGCGGCAATGTGCGCCGCGCCCGCGCCTCCTCGAAAGCCATATCCAGATTCCGGAGTTTCTGCCTTGTTCCGCAGATTTGAAAGTCAGCTCAATCCGTTCCCTTCTGAGAACGTCCCCCCGCCCCCCACGGGATTCTTCGCGTTCCTGTGGTTCTGCACGCACGGTTCGCGCCGCTACATCGCCGCGCTGGCGATCCTGAGCGCGGCGGTTTCCATCTACGAAGCGTGGCTCTTCGCCTTCCTGGGGCAGGTCGTCGACATGCTCACCACCTGGAAAGTCGGCGAGGCCGCGTCGGCGCACGAACGCCAGGTCCTGTGGGGCATCGCCATCGTGCTGTGCGTCAGCGTCGGCGTCGTCGCACTGCGCACGCTGATCCAGCATCAGGTCCTGGCCATCAACCTGCCGCTGCGCCTGCGCTGGGACTTTCACCGCATGATGCTGCGGCAAAGCCTGTCGTTCTTCTCGGATGAATTCGCCGGCCGCGTCACCACCAAGGTCATGCAGACCGCGCTTGCCGTGCGTGAAGTGCTGCTCACCTTCTGCGAAATCGTGCTGGGCATCGCCGTCTATTTCGTCACCATCGTCGCGCTGGCCGGCGGCTTCGACTGGCGCTTGATGCTGCCCTTCATCGGCTGGATGGCGCTGTACGGCCTGGCCATGATGTATTTCGTGCCGCGGCTGGGCAAGGTCGGCAAGGAGCAGGCCCATGCCCGCTCGTCCATGACGGGACGCGTCACCGACGCCTACACGAACATCACCACCGTCAAGCTCTTCTCGCACACCAACCGCGAGGCCCGCTTCGCGCGCGCCGCCATGGAGGACTTCAAGGAAACCGGCTACCAACAGATGCGTCTGGTCAGCCAGTTTGAAATCGTCAACCAGGCGCTGGTGTCCGCGCTGATCCTGGCGGCCGGCGGCTACGCGCTGTGGCTGTGGCACGGCAACGAAATCGGCACCGGCGCGGTGGCCGCCGTCACGGCCATGGCGCTGCGCGTGAACGGCATGTCGCACTGGATCATGTGGCAGATGACCTCGCTCTTCGAGAACATCGGCACCGTGCAGGACGGCATCGCCACCCTGACCCACGTCCCGAAAGTCCAGGACGCGCCCAACGCCGCCACGCTGCACGTCACGCGGGGCGAGGTCCAGTTCGACGACGTCGATTTCAACTACAACAACGAGCGCCAGGTCCTCGACGGCCTGACCCTCACCGTGCGTCCCGGCGAAAAGATCGGTCTGGTCGGCCGCTCCGGCGCTGGAAAATCGACGCTCATCAACCTGCTGCTGCGCTTTTACGACGTGGAGCGCGGACATATCCGCATCGACGGCCAGGACATCTCACAGGTCACGCAGGACAGCCTGCGAAGCGCCATCGGCATGGTCACGCAGGACACGTCGCTCCTGCACCGCTCCATTTGCGACAACATCGCCTACGGCCGTCCCGACGCGAGCCGCGAAGAGATCCGCGCCGCCGCCGCCCGCGCCCAGGCCGACGACTTCATCGAGCAGCTCAGCGACTCGCACGGCAACACCGGCTACGACACGCTTGTCGGCGAACGCGGCGTCAAGCTGTCGGGCGGCCAACGTCAGCGCATCGCGATTGCCCGCGTCATGCTCAAGAACGCGCCCATCCTGCTGCTGGACGAAGCCACCAGCGCGCTGGATTCGGAAGTGGAAGCCGCCATTCAGGAGAGCCTGGACGAAGTCATGCAGGGCAAGACCGTCATCGCCATTGCCCATCGCCTGTCGACCATCGCCGCCATGGACCGGCTCATCGTGATGGATCAAGGCCAGATCATCGAACAGGGCAGCCATGCGGAATTGCTGGCGATGAACGGCGTCTACGCGCGCCTGTGGCGGCATCAGAGCGGCGGTTTCCTGGCCGAAGAACCCAGCCAGCCGGCCTGAAGCGAGACAAGTTTGGTTGCACTTTATTAGGGACGCAATAAAGCTCAGATCGGATAATCCCGGCGCTATTCGATAAGGATCTTTATTTTGAAGTTGAAAGCTGCATCCCTCCTGTTGGCCCTCAGCGCCGCCCTGCCCGCCCACGCGGCCGCCCCGCGTTCCGTCGACGCCCGCACCTTTGATGTGGCGGGCGTCAAGACGGGCATGGACTTCGACGAAGCGCTCGCCGCTGCCGCCAAGAATTTCCACATCGGCAAGAAAGACATCCGGATTGGCTACGCGACGAACAACCCCGTCACGAACACCAAGATGCCGATGAATTTCAGCTACGACAAAGACGGCGTCAGCTTCATCGTTCATTTCGAGCCGCGCGTCCCGGTCGACAAGCAACGGCCGCTGGCAGTTTCGCAGATCCGGTACGAACTGCCCTGGACCCCGGCCAACAAGGAAGCCATGGGCAAAGCGG
>CBHWAL010000537.1:0-3150 GCA_966111495.1 uncultured Achromobacter sp.
TGCTGACGGCTGAAGCCGCCGTTGTGGAACTGGCCGAAGACAAGCCCGCTGCTCCGGCCATGCCCGGCGGCATGGGCGGCATGGGCGGCATGGACTTCTAAGTCCCGCTGTTCTTGCAAGGCCTCCCCGGCTTCGGCCGGGGAATGCAGTATCCGAAAAACCCCCGGACCTTCGCCCCGGGGGTTTTTCTTTTTTGCGCCCGGCGATGGCGCCCGAAACTTTGCGTGTTGTTTCAGTAGCGGCAAATTTCCCGCCGTTTGAAAACTTTTGCCAACAATCTGGCCGTGTCTGGCGCTTGTACGCGTCCCTACAATGAAGGCTCGCCCACCGAGACATTGCCCCATGCGACTGCCCAGAACCGTTCTGCAAATACTGCGACCCTCACAGATCGGCGGTTTGCTGATGGACTCAGCCAAGCAATGGTCGAGCCATCGCGCGTCCAGCAAAGGCGCCGCGCTGGCGTTGTACATGGTGTTTTCGTTGGCCCCGATGCTGCTGCTGGTGATCGCGGTGGCGGGCGCGTTCTTTGGCGAAGAGGCCGTACGGTCCGAGCTGTTTGCCCAGTTGCGCGACTTGATCGGCGAACGTGGGGCCGAGGTCATCCAGACGGTGCTCGCCAGCGCGCACGAGTCCGGCAGCGGCTGGATAGCGGCCATGGTGTCGATCGGCGTGCTGATCTTCAGCGCGACCACGGCCTTTGCGGAATTGCAGGCCAGCCTGGATGAATTGTGGGAAGTGCGGGCCAATCAGAAGAGCGGCATAAAGGGCCTGGTGCGAAGCCGCCTGCTGTCGTTCGGGCTGGTGCTGGTGCTGGCGCTGTTCCTGCTGGTGTCCCTGACCGTGAACGCCGCGCTCGCGGCTGCACGGGGCATCTATGGCTCGCTCTGGGCCAACTCGACCTTTTCGGTCCTGGCGGAGTGGGCGTCCAATCTGTTTTCGTTTTCGGTCGTGGCGGCCCTGTTTGCCGTGATCTTCAAGCTGCTGCCCAGCGCCCGGATTTCGTGGCCTGATGTCATCCCGGGCGCCATCGTGACGGCCGCCCTGTTCCTGCTGGGCAAGTGGGGCATCGGGCTGTATTTGAGCCGGGGCGCGGCGGTGTCCGCCTACGGCGCGGCGGGTTCGCTGATCGCGCTGCTGCTGTGGATCTGGTATTCCGCGCAGATCTTCTTCTTTGGCGCCGTTTTTACGCGCCAGTTTGCGTTGCGGTTTGGGAAGGTGGAACACCCGCGGGCGACGGCAGCGCAAATGCCGCCGCAAACGCCGTCTCAATCGCCCTCGTCTGCGCAAGGACCCAAAAGCGACACCTGACCCGCTTTGACGCAGGCAGCTTCAAGGCGTGGGCGCCGTTCCCAGGCCTGCCATCAGGCGCAGACATTGCAGGAACACCGGCCGCAGCTCCTCTGGGATGGGGGCCAGCACCTGCGCCTCCACCTCGGCGTCCCGCGGCAGGATGCGCGCGAGCAGCGCCGTCCCGTCCGGCGTGATCTCCAGCGCATAGGCGCGTCCATCTTCCACCGAGCGCGTGCGGCGCACGTATCCCTTCTTCGTCATGCGCGCGATCATTTCCGCAAAGGAATTGCGGTCCAGCGCGATCAACTCGGCGATGCGGTTCTGCGTCGCGCCAGGATTCTGATAGACCGTGACCAGCAACGCCTTCTGGCGCGGGGTCAGATCTTCATCCGGAAACGCCTGCGTGAATAGCGCCTCGGCCCGGAAATGGGCGCGGCGCAGCAGGTGGGACGCCACGTGCGTCAGGTCGAATTCCTTCAAGGTCCGAGCGGAAGCCGGGCGGGCGGATCGGGAAGCGGCGGTCATCTGGCATCCATGGAATGTGCTTGGCGATTGTAGGCGCAGCCGTGCTCGCAAATGCGCATTGACTTGGAATCGCCCACTGCCTAATATCCGCCAATATAGTACGTATACGTATTTATCTGAACTACCCACCCTGACTCCACGGGAACGACGCCGATGCCGATACGCCAACTGCGCAACTACCTGGACGGCCGCTTCGAAGACGGCGCGTCCACTTTCGACAAACATAGTCCGGTGGACGGGCAACTGATCGCGCAGGTCCATGAAGCCAGCCGCGATCAGGTCGACCGCGCGGTCATCGCCGCGCGGCGCGCCCTGCCCGCCTGGGCGGCGCTGCCCGTAGCGGCGCGCACCGATTACCTGCTGGCGCTGGCGGACGGCATCGAGCGCCGGTTCGACGACTTCCTGCAGGCAGAGATCGGCGACACCGGCAAACCCATCGGCTGGGCCGGCAAGATCGACATCCCGCGCGGCGCGGCCAATTTCCGCACCTTCGCGGAACTGGCGCGCACGCTGGACATGGAAAGCTACATGACCGACACGCCCGACGGCCGCCAGGCGCTGAACTACGCCTACCGCAAGCCGCTGGGCGTGGTCGGCGTGATCTCGCCCTGGAACCTGCCGCTCTTGCTGCTGACCTGGAAAGTCGCGCCCGCGCTGGCCTTCGGCAACACCGTCATCATGAAGCCGTCCGAGGTCACACCATCCACCGCCACCCTGCTGGCGGAAGTTGCGCACGATGCCGGCCTGCCGCCCGGCGTCCTGAACCTGACGCACGGCTTCGGCCCAGATTCGGCCGGCGAATTCATGACCACGCACCCCGATATCGACGGCATCACCTTCACGGGCGAATCGGCCACCGGCGCCGCCATCATGCGCGCCGTGGCGCCCGGCGTGAAACCCGTCTCTTTCGAACTCGGCGGCAAGAACGCTGCATTGGTCTTCGCCGACGCCGACTTCGACGCAGCCGTCGACGGCGTCACGCGTTCGGTCTTCGCCAATTGCGGCCAGGTCTGCCTGTGCACCGAGCGCGTCTACGTCGAGCGCCCGATCTACGACCGCTTCGTGGCCGCACTGGCAGAGCGCGCGCGCACCCTGCGCATCGGCTGGCCGCTGGACCCTGACACCGAAATGGGGCCGCTCGTCTCGCGCGAGCACCGCGAAAAAGTGCTGTCCTACTTCACCCTCGCCCGCGAGGAAGGCGCCACCGTCGTCACCGGCGGCGGCGTACCCGTATTTGGCGACGCACGCGACCAAGGCGCTTATGTGCAGCCCACCATCTGTACCGGCCTGTCCGAAAACGCCCGCTGCATCAAGGAAGAAGTCTTCGGCCCCGTC
>CBHWAL010000538.1:0-3149 GCA_966111495.1 uncultured Achromobacter sp.
GGACGACGTGGTGGCCGCCGCCCGGGCCGCGCAGGCGGGCGGGGCGCAGCGCTTTTGCATGGGCGCGGCCTGGCGCAGCCCCAAGCCGCATCACCTGGAAGCCGTGGCGCAGATGGTCAGCGCGGTCAAGGCGCTGGGTCTGGAAACCTGCGTCACGCTGGGCATGTTGAAAGACGGCCAGGCCGAGCAACTGAAGGACGCCGGGCTGGACTACTACAACCACAACCTGGACACCTCGCCGGAGTTCTACGGCAAGATCATCTCCACGCGCACCTACCAGGACCGTCTGGACACGCTGGACCGCGTGCGCGACGCCGGCATCAGCGTGTGTTGCGGCGGCATCGTGGGCATGGGCGAATCGCGCCGCGAACGCGCCGGCCTGATCGCCCAGCTTGCCAGCATGGAGCCGTATCCCGAATCCGTGCCCATCAACAACCTCGTGCAGGTGGAAGGCACGCCGCTGTCCGACGTGGACGCCCTTGATCCGTTCGACTTCGTGCGCACCATCGCGGTGGCGCGCATCGCGATGCCGCGCGCCGCCGTGCGGCTGTCGGCCGGACGCGAGGCGATGGACGATGCGCTGCAGGCGCTGTGCTTCCTGGCGGGCGCCAACTCGATGTTCTACGGCGACGCACTGTTGACCACCGCCAATCCGCAGATGGCCGCTGACCAGCGCCTGCTGGACCGCCTCGGCATGCGGGTCGACGCCGCCGCGCACAACCACCAGGAGACGGCAGCATGCCGTTGACGCCCGGCCTTCTGTATCTGGCGGCCAGCGTCGCCTGCAGCGTCACGGTGGCCGTGATGCTCAAGCTCGCGCGGCGTTGGCAGATAGACGTGCGCCAGGCGATTGCCATGAACTACGCCGTGGCCGCCCTGCTCTGCTGGCTGGTCCTGCGCCCCGACCCGGCGCGCCTCTTGGCGCCGCAAACGCCTTGGCTGGTGCTGATCGCGTTGGGCGTTTTGCTGCCCAGCGTCTTCCTGGCCATGGCGGCCGCGTTGCGGCATGCCGGCATCGTGCGCAGCGACGCCGCCCAGCGCCTGTCGCTCTTCATTCCACTCCTGGCCGCGTTCGCGTTGTTCGGTGAGCCGGTCACGGGACGCAAGCTGGCAGCGATCGCGCTGGCCTTTGCCGCCCTCTTCTGCCTGCTGCGCCAGCCGCCGCGCATTCGGCTATCGGACGCAACCGCGGCCGAGGACCGGCGCGCGATGTGGTTGTGGCCGCTGGTGGTCTGGGCGGGCTATGGCGTGATCGACATCCTGTTCAAGCAGGTCGCACGCACGGGGACCGCGTTTGCGGGCGGCCTGCTGCTGGCGTTCCTGATGGCGGGCGCGCTGATGCTGGCGTATCTGCTGTGGCGACGCGTACGTTGGCAGGCGCGGCATCTGGCCGCCGGCGTGGCATTGGGGCTGGCCAACTTCGGCAATATCCTGACCTACGTGCGCGCGCACCAGTCGCTGCCCGAGCACCCCGCGCTGGTTTTTGCGTCGATGAACATGGGGGTGATCACGCTGGGCACCCTGGTGGGCGCCCTGGCGTTTCGTGAACCGCTCACGCGTGTGAACGTGCTGGGCATTGCGCTGGCGCTGTCCGCCATTTTGCTGATGACGCCCTGGTAAGGGCGTTTCAGGTGCCGGTGCGCCGCTGGCGTTCGGGTTCGGCGTCGGATTCGGCGTCGTTGGGTCCGTCCATCGGCGCTTCGGCAGCGAGCGGCTCTGCCGGCGCCGTTTCCACGACGACCTCAGGCGGGGCCGGCGCCGCGGACGGATCCGGCTGCACCATTTCCATGGCGATGTCGTTCTCGGGATCCACGCGCGGATCCAGCACCGCCGCCGCGGGCGAGCTTTGCA
The DNA here is from genome assembly GCA_966111495.1 of uncultured Achromobacter sp. Classification (GTDB taxonomy): domain Bacteria; phylum Pseudomonadota; class Gammaproteobacteria; order Burkholderiales; family Burkholderiaceae_B; genus Achromobacter. The sequence goes on from CBHWAL010000538.1 coordinate 1,852, forward strand.
ATGTGTCGGGCATGGGCACGAAGTGCGTCGGCGCCTCGTCCACCTGGTGCGCGCCGGTGACGCGCGTCGGCCGAACCTGCCAGACCAGAATCACGGCACACGCCGAGATGAACACGTAGTACATGGCGGGTCCGCCCAGCGACATCATCAGGCCCGCGATCATGGGCCCGACACAGGCGCCCAGGCCATACGTCATCAGCAACACCGCCGACAGGCTGACGCGCCGTTCGGATTCGACGTGGTCGTTGGCAAAGGCCGCACCCAATGGATAGAGCGTGAACTGCAGGATGCCGAAGATGCAGGACATGGCCACCAGCGCCCAGAACGGCAACGCAATCCAGCCCCACATGACAGCGGGCAGCAAAACCAGCAGCAAGGCGTTGAAGCGAATGAGGCCCGCGCGGTTGATGCGGTCGGAAAGCCAGCCCATCGGCCACTGCGACAACAAGCCCGCGGTCACGGCGGCGGCGACAAAGATGGCGGCCTGCGACGTGGTCAGGCCATTCTTGGCGCCATAGACGGCGGCCAGGCCGTAGAACGCGCCGGACAGGTTGCCCGCCACGAACAGCACGGTCATCGACAGCGGCACGCGCCGCATGAAGAACCGCACGTCCAGCGGCGCCGGCAGCGGCGTCGGCGGGTGGGACCGGGCCGTGACGGCAAGCGGCACGAGGCACAGGACGAGGCACATGGCGACCAGGGTGAGCGGGCGCAAGTCCAGCGTGGCGTAGGCAGTCAGCGCCAACTGGCCAAGCACCGTGCCCAGGCCGGAGACGACCATGTAGACGGAAAATACGCGGCCGCGCTGGTGGTTTTCGGTCTGTTCGTTGAGCCAGCTCTCGATGACCATGAACTCGGTCACCATGACGATGCCGGAGACGATGCGGAACACCAGCCACATGGGCATGGAGTCGACCAGCGTCTGCGCCAGGATCATGCTGGTGGCGATGGCCGCGCACGCGACAAACGCGCGGATGTGACCGACGCGGATGATGAGCTTGTGTCCAAGCCGCGCGCCGCACACGAGCCCGAGGTAGTAGCCGGCAATCAGGGTGCCGATCCACACTTCGCTGACGGACTGCGCCGTCAGCCGCAGGCCCATGTAGGTATTGAAGAGACCCGTGCCGATAAGCATCAGCAAGGTCGCGAAATAAAGCGACGAAAACGATGAGATCGTGGAAAGCATGGCGTCGACAACCGCTGCTGGCGCTAGCGCTGCGGGGCCCCCGGGGCGGCCCCCCCCCAGGGGGCAAAAAAGGGGCCGGCAGGGGAAACGCGTGAGGGAGCCAAGTGGGCGC
>CBHWAL010000539.1:0-3149 GCA_966111495.1 uncultured Achromobacter sp.
CGCCCACCAAACGGGCGCCGGCCACAAACCGGCGCCCGTTATCTTTTGGGGTGTCGGACACCCTTGTTCTTTTGGGTGTCTGACACCCAACAGGCACTCGTGCAGATTTGAGACCATCGCATCAGGGTGTCAGACACCTGGGCCGGCTTGGTATGGCATAGGCGTAAATCACCCGGGCAGACTTGACGCACCGTAGGTGTCTGACACCCCTGACGCATTCGCGCCAACTTGAGGCCGCCTCACCCGGGTGTCTGACACCGGGGACGATCGGTGTCTGAAACCCGCCCTATTCCGGATAGCTGACTTCCAGGATATCCAGCTCATCAATACCCGCCGGCGTGCGCAGCACGACCGTGTCGCCTTCCCGCGCCTTGATCAGCGCGCGCGCCACCGGCGAGATCCAGCTGATCTTGCCGGCCAGGGGTTCGGCCTCGTCCACGCCGACGATGGTGACGGTGTGTTCCTCGCCGGCCTTGTCCACGTAGACAACCGTGGCGCCGAAGAAGGCCTGGTCGCGGGTGGGTTGGGCCGTGGGGTCCACGACTTCAGCGATGTCCAGGCGCTTGGTCAGAAAGCGCATGCGCCGGTCGATCTCCCGCAGGCGCTTCTTGCCGTAGAGGTAGTCGCCGTTTTCCGAGCGATCGCCGTTGGACGCGGCCCAAGACACCACCTGCACGACGGCCGGACGCTCCACATTCATGAGCTGCGTCAGTTCGCCGCGCAGGCGCTCGTAGCCCTCGGGCGTCATGTAGTTCTTGGTGCCCGCCGGCAGCGCCTGGGCCTGCGGCAGATCGTCGTCGTCCTCGTGGTCGGACTCTTTAACAAAGGCTTTATTCATGGCGGTTGCATCGCGATGGCGCGATCACTGTCGAAGCTTTCGGAATGAGCGGCGCGGGCCGCCCGCGTCAGAACCAGTCGTGCCAGACCGGCTTCAGGTCGGATGGCAGCGGCGGCAGTTGCCCCAGGTCCATCCGGCTTTCCTTGGGACTGTGGAAGTCCGAGCCACGCGAGGCCAGAAAGCCGTAACGGCGCGCCACTTCAGCGTATTGGCGGGCTTCTTCCACGGTGTGGCTGCCCGTGTTGACCTCGATGCCCACGCCGCCCAACTGCAGGAATTCGTCGAACAGCGCGGCAAACTGCAGCGGCGTGTACTTGTAGCGGCCCGGGTGGGCGATGACGGCCTGGCCGCCCGCGCCGCGGATCCAGCCCACGGCGTCGGCCAGCGTGGCCCATTTCATGGGCACGTGGCCCGGACAGTCGTCGCCCAAATGCTTGTTGAAGACGGTTTGCACGTCGGGGCAATAACCGGCTTGCACCAGGTATCGCGCAAAGTGCGTGCGGCTGATCAGTTCGGGGTTGCCGGCAAACGGCAGTGCGCCTTCGTAGGCGCCGGGCATGCCCATGTCCGCCAGGCGGTCGCCGATGCGCTTGGCGCGCTCGGCGCGTCCCGAGCGGGTCTTGCGCAGGCCTTCGACCAGCGCCGTGTTGGTGGGATCAAACCGCAGGCCCACGATATGCACGGTCAGGCCGGCCCATGTGACGGAGACTTCGACGCCGGTGGCAAAGCGCATGCCCAGTTCCTGGGCAGCCGCGGAGGCTTCGGCAATGCCGCCCACCTCGTCGTGGTCGGTCAGTGCCCAGACATCGACGCCATTGGCGAACGCCCGCTGCGCCACGTCCCGGGGCGCGAGCGCGCCGTCCGAAACGGTGGAATGGCAATGCAGGTCGATGTTCAGGGTGGGCGATTTCATGCGGCTATTGTAGAGAAGGCCCGGCAGCGCGCCTAGCGCGGTGCCGTCCCCACATAGCTGCCCGTCCCATTACGCCAGCAGAAAATCCGCCACCGGATTCACCTGATCGTCCGCGATGAGCGTGGGCGCGTGGCCCACGCCCGGCACTTCAAGCGCCCGGGCGCGCGGATTGCGCTGGCGCATTTCTTCGACGGTGGCCCGCGTCAGCAGGTCGGAAAGTTCGCCGCGGACGATCAGGACCGGGCAATCGAGCGCGTCATACGACCGCCACAGGATCTGCTCGCCCGCCGCCAGCTCTTCGGGCGTCTGGGCGGCCAGCGCCTGGGCGATGGCCAGGTCGTAGTGCTTGACCCACTTGCCGCCCTGCTGCGGGTACAGGTATTTGGCCAGCTCGGCCCATTGGAGGTCGGTGTGCGGACCAAAGGTCTCGGAATTGGCACGCATCGTCGCCACGGCCTCTTCGAAGGTGGCGAATTCTCCGGGCGCGCCCACGTACTGGCCGATGCGCGACAGGGCGCCGTTCTCCAGCCGCGGGCCCACGTCGTTGAGCACCAGTTTTTCCAGGCGCAGGCCCTGGTCGGGCGGCAGCATCCCGGCATGCGGGCGCATCGCCAGCATGGCCTTGGCAAACGCGGCGGCGCCCGACAGCGCCATGCCGATCAACCCGCCCATCGACGTGCCTACCCATGACAGGCTGGCCGGCCGCAGGCGCGCGATGAGGGTGACCATGTCGGACACGTACTGCGGCACGGTGTAGAACGCCGGGTTGACCAGCCAATCCGACCGGCCGCGGCCGACCACGTCGGGGCAGACCACGCGGTAGGCGCCCGCCAGCCGCCGCGCCAACGCGTCAAAGTCGCGCCCGCTGCGGGTCAGGCCGTGCACACAAAGCAACACCCGGTCATTGGCGGGATCGCCCCATTCCCAATAGGCCATGCGGTGCAGGCCCGCCGGGCTGGCGCACGTGACGAATTCCAAACGAGGTTCCAGGCTGGCATCCACTTCGATAGGCTCCACGATCGGCGCGCGCCGGCACGGCCACGCCACTTTGGCCGCTATCTTATCGGTTATGCAACGCCGGTGCGGCCTGCTCTGGACTATCGCGGCCGTCGTGGCTACGATCCTTGCATCCTTGTGCGCCAAGTCCGCGCCGCCTGCGCACCAGCCGCGCGACCGCTTCCAACCCGGCACACCCCGCCCCGCCGGACATTGCCGGAGGCTATGGGCGCGATCTAATCATTAAATTGGAGTTGCACACCTTTCAAGGCGCACAGTAAAAAGCTTCAGGCATTGCCAGATCAGTCATCCCAAAATTGATATGGAGTCCGTATGCAGCAAAGCAGTCCCGTCACCCCGCTGACCGAGCAGCCTGCCGGTCCACGCCGCGGCAGGGGGGGG
>CBHWAL010000540.1:0-3139 GCA_966111495.1 uncultured Achromobacter sp.
TGCTCGCGCCTTCGCCATAGTTGTTGTACGCGCATTCCTGGGCCCAGTTGGGCCGCGCCTGCGCGTTGCCAGGCGCCAGCAGCACCATCCCGGCCAGCGCCGCCACCAGCGCCAAGGGCTTGAAGAAGGGCGCCGCCGTCATTGCTTGCGGGCGCGGCTGCAAACCGCGAAAACGAAAAAGCCAGATCGGGCGTGCCACATGAGCCGATGCCTGCCGAGTTGATTGGGGAAGGCAGCACTGTAACCAGCGGTACGCGGGGACGGATCGGGAGATGTAACTATTGAAAACGAAGCGTTAATGTCCGCTCGGGTTTAGCGCGAATGGTGGTCAATTTCGCTCAATGGCACTCAAGTGTTGCGGATCGCGGTGCAACCTGCTGGCATGTGCAGAGCCTGTTTGTCCACGCTACACATTCCCCTCACGCATGCAGCGGACAAAAATTAATCGGTTGAATACCCCGCACGCCAGCCCTGTAATAGAACCACTGCCCGCCCGGACGGGGGCGACGTTCCCTGCAAGAGGTTCGCCATGTCCACCCCCCAAAAATCTTCCCTGGATGCATCCCAGCTATGGCTGCTGGTCCTGGCCGGCGGCGTCGTCATGGGCCTTGCCCTGGGCGTGCGCCATGTGCAGGGTCTGTTTCTCCTGCCCGTCACGATGGACCGGGGCTGGAGCCGCGAGACCTTCGCCATCGCCCTGGCGGTGCAGAACCTGACATGGGGCATCGTGCAGCCCTTCACCGGCATGATTGCCGACCGCTTTGGCTCGGCCAAGGTGATCGCCGGCGGACTGGTGTTTTATGCGCTGGGCCTTGCCGGCATGGCGCATGCCACGACGCCCGCAGCCTTCATGTGGACGGCAGGCGTGTGCATCGGCATCGCGCTGTCCGGCACGGCGTTCGCGGCCATTTACGGCGCGCTCAGCCGCCTGGTGCCGCCGGAGCGCCGGAGCTGGGCGCTGGGCGTGGCCGGCGCGGTCGGCGGCCTGGGACAGTTCACGATGGTGCCCGCAGCGCAATGGTTGATCGGCGGCTGGGGCTGGGTCGCGGCGTTGCTGGCGTTTGCAGTGGTGTTGATGGTCGTGCTTCCCCTCGCTTTTCCTCTGCGCGAGCCGGCGAACCGTATGCGCGATGCGGCCGCGCCCGACGCGAACCTGTCGATGACGGACGCCATTCGCGAGGCCTTCACGCGCCCCGGCTTCTGGCTCCTGAATTTGGGATTTCTGGCGTGCGGATTCCAGCTCGCGTTCATCGGCACGCACTTGCCCGCGTACCTGATGGACAAGGGCCTGCGCGCGTCGGACGCGGTGGCGGCGCTGGCCATCATTGCACTCACCAATGTCATGGGCACGTATGTCTGCGGCATCCTGGGCGCGCATCATCGGCGCAAGTACCTGCTGGCGGGCATCTACCTGGTGCGGACCGCGGCCATCGCGCTCTTCGTGCTCGTGCCGCTATCCACGTGGTCGGTCTATGCGTTCGCGGCGGTCATGGGGTTTGTGTGGCTGGGCACGGTGCCGCTCACCAACGGCCTCATCTCGCAGGTGTTCGGCGTGCGCTACATCACGACGCTCTTCGGCTTTGTGTTCTTCGGCCACCAGGTCGGTTCATTCCTGGGCGTGTGGCTAGGCGGCGTGGTCTTCGAGGCCACCCGCTCCTATGACCTGATCTGGCTGGGCGCGATGGCGTTGGGCGTGCTGTCGGCCGCCTTGCACTGGCCGATCGACGACCGCGAGATCCAGCGCGCGCGGCCTGCGGGCGCTGCCGGATAGCCAGCAGGGCGCCGCTATGCCAGCCTGTGCTGGGTGCCCGCGCCCATGGTGATGTGCAGCATACGGCAAGGCTCCATGACCTTGACCGTGTGCCATGCGCCTTTGGGAATGACGTAGGCGTCGCCGGCCAGCATCTTCACGACCTGGATGCCTGTGGGCCATTCCAGGTGCAGTTCCGCCGCGCCCGCCATCAGGCGCACGATCTCGTCGGCGCCCGGGTGCATCTCCCATTGCGGCCAGTCCGCCGAAAACTCGTATTCGGACACCAGCCAGCCGCGTCCGTATTTTTCTAGGTCTATCGGGGATTGGGACCAGAACTCGTCGCCGCCCGTCACGGTGGCGGCGGTGCCGGAGGCGTCCAGGTACACATAGTGCGACGTCAGGTCGATAGCCATGCTGCGCGTCCTCAGGGTGGGGATCAGGGCAGTGTATGCCAGCGCGCGGGCTGTCACATCGTTGCGTTTATCATGTCTGCCATCGGCAACAGGGAGAGCACGCGATGAACAAGGGATTCGAAGGGGTGCGCCCCGCATCCGAATCGTCCATCGAGATCGGTTTCTTCTTTGACGGCCGGCATTGTGTCGAGCGTATCCGGGTCAAGCCCACCGCCGCCAACCTCAAGCGCGCTGCCGACCGGCGCGTTGCCATCCTGGAGGCCATCGCGCGCGGCGACTTCGACTACGACGCCGAATTCCCCAAACGCGGCGCTAAGCCATCACAGGGTCCCGCATGACGAGCAACACGCAGCTTGAAATCCACGATCTGTCGCCTGATGCCTTCAACGCCTACGGGTGGATGCTGGGCAAGCCCATGCCGGACGGCAACGGCGTCCCGCTATACACGCACCCGGCCACCGACTTCTGGCACGAACACCAATTCAACACCGGCGCGGGCGGCGACGCCCAACTGCTCTGGGTCAATTACCGCAGCCAATCCTTCGAGGTCGCCAGCCTGGAAAAGCACCTGCTCACGCAGCAGGCGATCGTTCCGCTGACGGGCAGCATCATCCAGGTTGTGGCGCGCAGCGCCGCCGATGGCACGCCGGACCTGTCCACGCTTGCGGCCTTTCATGTGGCGCAAGGGCAGGGTGTGTGCATGCGGCCGGGCTGCTGGCACGCCACCCGTGTCGCGGGCGACGAGGTGACCTGCATGATGCTGACCCGCAGTTCGACCACCGTCGACCTGATCCAGCACCTGACCACCGATGCCAGCGCGACCGAAAGCGCCATCACCGCCATTCCGGCGCATCAACTGGAAGTGCCTCAGGATCTGCTGCAAAGCGCCTGAGGCAGGGTCATTCCGCTTCGCTGCAGTCGTACCCCAGGCGCGCGAACAGAGGCCATTTGTTGCGGTAGCTGTCTGTCCAGC
>CBHWAL010000541.1:0-3095 GCA_966111495.1 uncultured Achromobacter sp.
GTCTTGCCCATGCGGCGTTCAAAACGCGGCTGCATGAACCAGATTTCGCGCATGTCGGACGAGAAGCGGCGCTGGATGGCGAGCTTCTCGGTCTGTTCGTCCAGCACCGAATCCGCCGCCGTCGACAGCGCGGGGATGGTGTGCTCGCCCTGGGCGCGCAGCTGCTTCCAGCGCACGTCCACCTGCTGCCACAGCAGCGCGGCAAAAAGGAAGCTGGGGCTGATGGTCTTGCCGGCGCGCACGCGTGCATCGGTGCGTTCCAGCGCCAGTTCCACGAAGTGTTCGCCGCCGGGTTGCTCAAGCACCACGTCCAGCAGCGGCAAGAGGCCGTTATGCAGGCCGTCGGCGCGCAACTGGCGCAGGCAGTCCATGGCATGGCCGCAGGTCAGCAGCTTGAGCATCTCGTCGAACAGGCGCGATGCCGGCACGTTTTCGATGAGGTCGGCCATCGTGCTGATGGGCTCGCGCGTGGCCGGGTCGATCGTGCCGTTCAGCTTGGCGGCAAAGCGCACCGCGCGCAGCATGCGGACCGGGTCTTCGCGGTAGCGCTTGACGGGGTCGCCGATGATGCGGATCTGGCGCTTCTTCAGGTCAGCCACGCCATCGTGGTAGTCGATGACTTCCTCGTTGTGCGGGTCGTAATACAGCGCATTCATGGTGAAGTCGCGGCGCTTGGCGTCTTCTTCCTGCGAACCGAACACGTTGTCGCGCAGGATGCGGCCGTGCTCGTCGGTCTCCTGGTCTTCCGAGGCCGGGGCGCGGAAGGTGGAGGTCTCGATGATCTCCTGGCCGAACACCACGTGCACCAGCTGGAAGCGGCGGCCGATGATGCGCGCGCGGCGGAACAGCGGGCGGATCTGTTCGGGCGTGGCGTTGGTGGCCACGTCGAAGTCCTTGGGCTCCAGCCCGACGATCAGGTCGCGTACCGCGCCGCCGACGATATAGGCTTCGTAGCCATGCTGGCGCAGCACCTCGCACACCTTGATGGCGTGGCGCGACACGTTGCGGCGGTCGATGCCGTGCTTGTCGCGCCCGATGCGCAACGGCCCCTTGGGTGTCGGCGCGAAGAGCCGGCCGACGAATTTTCTTATGGTTTCAGTGATCATTTAGGACTTGGAATCTTCCATGTGGTCGAACAGGTCGATCACTTGCCAGCCGCGTTCCTGTGCAATGGTGCGCAGGGTGGGGCTGGGGTTGGCGGCAATCGGACGGGTCACTTTTTCGAGCAGCGGCACATCATTGACCGAATCGCTATAGAAAAACGATTCGGAGAAATCCGCAAGCCCCAGGCCCATGCCGGCCAGCCAGTCGTTGACGCGCACGACCTTGCCTTCCTTGAAGCTGGGCGTACCCAGGATGCGGCCGGTGTAGCGGCCGCGCAGGTACTCGGCAACGGTCGCGACCAGGTGGGGCACGCCGAAGGCGCGGGCGATCGGGGCGGTGACGAAGCTGTTGGTGGCCGTGACGATGGCGCAGAGGTCGCCGGCTTCGAGGTGGCTGTCGACGAGGTCGCGGGCAGCCGGCGTGATGGACGGGCGGATGACTTCGCCCATGAAGGTTTCGTGCCACGCAGCCAGATCGTACGGCGAATGCGCGGCCAGAAGGCCCAGCATGAATTCGGCGGCCTGTTCGGCCGTGAGTTCGCCGCGATTGTAGCGGTCCATCAGATCGTCATTCAGGCGGCGGGCTTCGACGGGATCACCCGCGCGGCCTGTGCGCGCCAGATAGTCGGCCCATTGGTAGTCGCTGTCGAGCGGCAGCAAGGTGTGATCCAGGTCGAACAGGGCGAGACGTCGGGTGGTCATGTGCGTTGTGAATCAGGATCTGCGAGCATGGCGCGCAGCAGGGGAAGGGTGATGGGGCGGCCGGTGGCCAGAGAGTAACGGTCCAGCGCGTCGAGCAACGCGGCAAGCTTGCGGATGTCGCGTTCGTGGTGCGTGAGCATCCAGTTGATGATTTCGGGCGCCAGGTGCAGCCCGCGTTCGGCGGCCTGCGCCGAGAGCGCGGCCAGCTTGTCGGCGTCGGACAGCGGGTCCAGGCGGAACACCAGATCCCAGCCCAGGCGCGTGCGCAGGTCTTCGCGCAGCGGCATCGACAGCGGCGCGCGGTCGCCCGCCAGCGCCAGCGCAAAGGCGCGCTGCGTGGCCGCGGATTCCCGCCACCGGTTGTACAGCGCAAACAGGGCAGCCTGGCGGCTGTCGTCCATGCGGTGCACGTCGTCGACGGCCACGAATTTTGGCATGGGCGATTTGGAATCGGCCTCGGCCAGGCGGCGCAGCATGTTCTCGCCGTTGGCCGGGTCGACGTAGACGGCATCGGGGCGGGCGGTCAGCGCGCGCAAGAGGTGGGTACGGCCGCAGCCGGCGGCGCCCCAGATGTACAGGGCCCGTCCGGGCTTGAGCGCACGCACGGCCGCCACCGCTTCTCCGTTGGGGCCGGCGATGTAGTTGTTCAGCGAGGGCGCTGGCGCGGGGAGAACGTCGAGCAGCAGCTGGCGGTTCATGAGAGTTAGCAATCAGGCTTTTTCCGATGCGCCGGAAATTCAATCCGGGGCGCCGCGAAAAGCCAAGAAAAAACGGTGATACACGGGCCAAACAGAAACTGGCAAAATCAATACCGGCCAACCCTACACTTTAAACCACCTGGGGCGCTGATGTCGCGTCGGAGCGCTTGGCCTGGCGTGGGTTTGCGCCCTACGCGCCTGTCCGCGCCCGCGGCATCGTAAAATGCAGGGCGTTCCACCAAAATCCCAGCAATTGTTACATACCCCACGGCATTTCTCATGACGAACCAACCTAAAGCCCCCCTGACCTATCGCGACGCCGGTGTCGACATCGACGCAGGCGACGCCCTGGTCGACCGAATCAAACCCCTTGCCGCGCGCACCATGCGCCCCGGGGTGCTGGCCGGTATCGGCGGCTTTGGCGGCCTGTTCGAAGTGCCCAAGACGTATAAGGAACCGGTGCTGGTTTCCGGCACTGACGGCGTGGGCACCAAGCTGCGCCTCGCGTTCGACTGGAACCGCCACGACACGGTGGGTATCGACCTGGTCGCCATGAGCGTCAACGACATCCTGGTGCAGGGCGCCGAGCCGC
>CBHWAL010000542.1:0-3095 GCA_966111495.1 uncultured Achromobacter sp.
GCACGCCGCCCGTGCCGGGGTCGCCCGGCACCAGCAGCGCCTGGCCGTTCGCGGATTTCTGGCGGCGGCCAATGTCGTTGGTCTCGCGCAGCGTGGCTTCGGTCACGCCAAAGCGCTTGGCGATGGCCGCGTAGGACTCGCCGCGGCGCGAATGGTAGACCTTCCAGGCGGACAGGTCGCCCTTGTAATTGGTGAGGTTGGCGTTGAAGACTTCGACGCGGTCGGCCGGCAGCAGCAGGGTGGGACCGTGGTCGCCGCGGATGACCGGGCGGTTGAAGGACGGGTTCAGGGCCTTGAATTCGTCCAGCGGCATTTCGGCCAGCTTGGCGGCGATTTCGAGGTCGATGTCGCTGTTCTTCTGCACCGTCACGAAATACGGCGTGTTGCCCACGGGCGGCAAGGCCACGGCGTAGCGCTGCGGGTCCGCAATGATGTTCTTGATGGCCTGCAGCTTGGGCACGTAGTTGCGGGTCTCGTCGGGCATGTTCAGCGACAGGTAGTCGGTGTTCTGTCCGGCGGCCTCGTTCTTGGCCATGGCGCGCTGCACCGAGCCTTCGCCCCAGTTGTACGAGGCCAGGGCGAGATACCAGTCGCCCTGCATTTCAAACAGCTTTTCCAGGTAGTCCAGCGCCGCGTTGGTCGAGGCGATGGGATCGCGGCGCTCGTCGCGCCACCAGTCCTGCTTCAGGTTGAAGTGCTGGCCCGTGGCCGGCACGAATTGCCACAGGCCCGAGGCCTGCGCGCGGGACAGCGCCGTCGGGTTGTACGCGCTTTCCACGAAGGGCAGCAGCGCCAGTTCGGTCGGCAGGCCGCGGCGATTGATCTCGTCGACGATGAAATACAGGTATTTGCCCGCGCGTTCGGCCATGCGCTGTACCGCCTCCGGGTGGGACGCGTAGTAGTCGGTCCACTGCTTGGAGAGATCGGTGTTCAGGTTGGGGATCGCGAAACCGCGGCGGATGCGGTCCCAGGCGTCGGCCGGCGGGTTGGTCAGGTCGACCGTGCGGGAAGTGTCCCGGGCGATATATCGGCCTTGGGAATTGGTGGTGAGATTCTTGCTATCGGGGGCTTTGGTTCCTGCGCAACCGGCGAGGACTGCCAGCATGAGCGGCAGAAGGAGTCGGGATAGATTCATCAGGTGGTCACTTGAAGTCGTTCTTCCATTCACGAAGGGAGGCAAAAACCTCTACCGGCGTATTCTGGTGGCGTCCGGCCCAGCTTGCGGCGGCCTGGACGACGTCGGGCTGCTGCGTGCGCAAGAACGGATTGGTCGCGCGTTCCTGGCCGATGGTCGAAGGAAGCGTGGGGTGACCATCCGCGCGTAATTGCTGGGCCCGCAGGTGCCACGTTTGCAGGTCGCGGTTGGCCGGTTCGACGGCCGATGCCCAGCGAAGGTTCGCTAGAGTGTACTCGTGTGCGCAAAAAACTTTTGTATCCGGGGGTAAAGCGGAAAATTTTTCCAAGGAATCAAACATTTGCGACGCAGTGCCCTCGAAAAGCCGGCCACAGCCCCCCGCGAAAAGCGTGTCGCCACAGAACAGCGCGTGCTCGACGCCTGCCGCGCGGCCGGCATAGGCGATGTGCCCGGCGGTGTGGCCCGGTACGTCCAGCACGGTGAGGTCCAGGTCCAGTTCCGGCAGCGTCACGCGGTCGCCTTCGGCCAGACGGACGTCGCAACGCGGCAGCTTTTCGCGCGCCGGACCATATACGGTGATGCCCTCGATGCGGGACAATTCGAGCACGCCGCCCACATGGTCGGCGTGGTGGTGCGTGAGTAGAATGGCGCGCAGCTTCAAGCCTTGCTGATCCAGAAACCGCAATACGGGTCCGGCTTCGCCGGGGTCCACGACAGCCGCCTGGCCGTCGCGGACGATCGCCCAGATGTAGTTGTCTGAAAAGGCTGGCAAAGGCAAGACCGCGGCGTTGCGTTCGCGGCCGCCTGCGGGGGCGGTCAAGGCTTGCATGGGATTCGAAGGAAAAAACGTGGCAGAAGAAACTCCGCCGATTGTAGAACTGGCCGAATGGTTCCAGACGCCGCCGGGCCAGTACGTGCTGGCCTGGGAGCGGGCCCAGTTCGACGCGGCCGTCGCGGATGTCTTCGGATATTACGCCTGGCAGGTCGGCTTGGCCGACCTGAACCTGTTGCGGGCAAACCGGATGCCGTTCAAGGGCTATGTGGGCACCGAAACCCCGACACCGGAAAACATGCCCGGCTGGCAGTCGCGCGTGGTCGTCGCGCAGCCCGAGGCCCTGCCGTTCGAATCCCAAAGCGTCGACCTCCTGATCCTGCCGCACGCCTTCGAACTGACCCCCGAGCCCCACAACGTGCTGCGCGAAGTCGAGCGCGTGCTGGTGCCGGAGGGCCGCGTCGTCATTTCCGGGTTCAATCCCTGGAGCATGTGGGGCGCGCGCACCCGCATGCCCGGCATGGAGCCCTGGCTGCCCCAGCCGCCGTCGTCCCAGGTGTCGCTGGTGCGGCTCAAGGACTGGTTCAAGCTGCTGTCGCTGGAAGTCGATGAAAGCCAGTTCGGCTGCTATGCGCCGGCCTGCCGTAGCGAAAAATGGCTCCAGCGCTGGAGCTTCCTGGAGTCCGCCGGCGCTCGTTGGTGGAGCTTGGGCGGCGCGGTGTACATGGTGTCGGCGGTCAAGCGCGTGACCGGCATGCGTATCATCGGGCCTGCCTGGAAGACCAAACCCAAGCGCGCACGCGCGGCCTCGGTGGTGGTCAACCGCCAGGCGGACGACGGCTTCGACCCCTCCTGAACGGCCGGGCCGGCCTCACTTTGCAAGAACAAGGACACGCACGCAGCACCATGCAGGACACCAAAGCGAACGATCAAAAAGTGGAAATGTGGACCGACGGCGCCTGCAAGGGCAATCCGGGTCCCGGCGGCTGGGGCGTGCTCATGCGCGCCGGTTCGCATGAAAAGACGCTGCATGGCGGCGAACTCCAGACCACCAACAACCGGATGGAGCTGCTGGCGGTCATCGAAGGCCTGCGCGCGCTCAAGCGCCCGTGCGTCGTCACCATCCACACCGACTCGCAATATGTCATGAAGGGCATGACCGAGTGGCTGGTCAACTGGAAACGGCGC
>CBHWAL010000543.1:0-3094 GCA_966111495.1 uncultured Achromobacter sp.
ATCGGTGCCGGGGTGGTTGGGGTAGAGCTGCTGGAAGCGGTCGATGGCGGCGAGCGCCTGTTCGTTTTCGCCGTCTTTCCAGTTGACGTAGGCCAGTTCCAGCAACGCCTGCTGCGCGTAGACGCCAAACGGGTAGCGGCTTTCGATGGCGGTCAGGCGCTCGCGCGCTTCTTTCCAGCCGCCCGACGCCATTTCAGCCTTGGCGTCCGCGTAGAGTTGTTCTGCGCTCCAGTTGGTGGTCTTGTCGAACTTGCTGTCCGCCCCGCTGCAACCGGCGATGACAAGGACGGTGAAAAGCGCGATAACCACGCGCAAAACCGACCCGCTGCGGGATGCGGGGTTCGAGGGAGCTGCAGGGTGGTGAATCACGAGAATCGTATCCTTGGTGTTAGCATGGCAGGCTGATTATATGATTTGTCTCCATGTCTGATACAGCCGCCCGCGCAGATCTTGTTTCCGACGACAGCGCCGACGAAAATCTCGACGAATCCGGCCGCCCCGAGCCACAACTTGTAACCGTGCCGTCCGCCACGCGCGCCGACCGGCTCGACAAGGTTCTGGCGGGTCTCTTGCCCGACCATTCCCGCAATCGCCTGCAAGGCTGGATCGAATCCGGCAACGTCCTGGTCAACGGGGCGCCGGGCAAGATCCGTCAGACGGTCGGCCCCGGCGACGAACTCACCATCTGGGCCCAGCCTGCGCCCGACGCGCAGGCATTCACGCCCGAGCCCGTCGAGTTCGGCGTGGTGGCCGAAAGCCCGGACTGGATCGTCGTCAACAAGCCGGCGGGCCTGGTCACCCATCCGGGCGCCGGCAACTGGAGCGGCACGCTGCTCAATGGCCTGCTGCATCGCTATCCGGAACTCGCGCAGGTTGCCCGCGCCGGCATCGTGCACCGGCTGGACAAGGACACCTCCGGCCTGATGGTCGTGGCCCGCAACGACATCGCCCAGACCCATCTCGTGCGCCAGCTTCAGGCGCGAAGCATGGGCCGCGAATACGTGGCCCTGGCGCACGGCTGGGTGGCCGCCGCGGGCAAGGTCGACCGCGCCATCGGGCGCGATCCCCGCGTGCCGGTGCGCATGAGCGTCGAGCGGCCCGTCGCGCCCAAGCCGGCCATCACCAATTACTCGCCGGCCCGCCGCGGCTCGGTGGACCCCGGTGGCCGCGTCACCGAAGTCGTGTGCCGCCTGGAAACCGGGCGCACCCACCAGATCCGCGTGCACATGGCCAGCCTGGGGCATCCGCTGCTGGCCGACACGATCTACGGCGGCAAGAACATCGCCGGGGCGCAGCGCCAGATGCTGCACGCCCGCGTGCTGCATTTCGACGATCCCGCAGGCAAGGGCGACGTCCAGTTCGACGCGCCGGTGCCTGCCGACATGGCGCAGGTCCAGGAGAACATTGCATGGAACGCCTGATCGCAGACCTGCCCGTCGTGTCGGGACCCGACTGGCATGGCGTCAGCTACTTCTGCACCACCCGCGCCGGTGGCGTTGGCGTGGCGCCGCATGACACCCTGAATCTTGGCCTGCGGGCCGAGGACAACCCCGAGGCCGTGGCCGAGAACCGGCGCCGCGTGCGCGCGGCAGTGCCCGCCCAGCCCCTGTGGCTGCGCCAGGTTCATGGCAGCGAGGTCGTGGACGCGGACGCGTCCGATGTGCCCGCCGAGCCTGCAGTGGATGCCAGCGTCACGGCGAAGCCCGGGCGCGTCCTGGCCATCATGGTGGCCGATTGCCTGCCGGTGGTCATCGCCGACGCCGTGGGCAAGGTGCTGGGCGCGGCGCATGCCGGCTGGCGTGGCCTGTCGGGCGGGGTGCTGGAACACACGCTGGACGCCATGCGCGCCAAGGCGCCTCACGCGACCGGATGGCGTGCGTGGGTCGGGCCCGGCATTGGTCCGCAGCAGTTCGAAGTGGGGCAGGACGTGCTGGACGCCTTCACTGCGGACGACCCGGCGACGGCGCGCTTTTTCACGCCGCGTTCCGGCGCCGCTGGCAAGTGGCTGGCCGACCTCGCCGGATTGGCCGATTTCCGGCTGCGGCGCGCCGGGGTACAAGAGGTGTCGCTCAGCGGCGAATGCACGGTGACGCGCAAGGACCGGTACTTTTCCTACCGCCGCGACGGGGTGACGGGACGCATGGCAATGCTGGCCTGGTTGCACCCGGTTTGACGCTGCGCAAAGGCCGGCGCCGGCCTTGCGTCCCGCGGTAGCAGCCTCCTTGTATACCCGCATTGACAGCCCTGAACCCGGAATGCAACATCAATCGCGAAGTCTCGATAACAAGGTGTCGAAGTGAATGCCAATCTCTCCGCAGGTCCCATTCCGGTGAGCGTGGCACCGGAAGTCCTGGCTGACATCCAGGCAGAGTTCGCGCGCGAATGGCAGCGCCTTTGCGACGATGCCCAGCGCGGCACGCTGGCGCCGCCGTCCGATCGCCGGTTCTCGGGTGATGCCTGGGCGGCGAACGCGTCGCACCTGTTGCTTGCGCATACCTATCTGCTGTCCGCCCGCGCCATGCAGCGCATGGTCGATGCCGCGCAGGTCAGCGAGCCCATGCGAGACCGCCTTCGATTCTCGATCATGCAGTGGGTCGACGCGCTGTCGCCGTCCAACTTCCTGGCGTTAAATCCCGACGCGCAGCAATCCATCGTCGAAAGCGCGGGCCGTGCGCTGAACGAAGGCCTGGCGAACCTGTTGGGCGACGTGCAGAAAGGCCGCATCACGCAGACCGACGAGTCCCACTTCGAGATCGGCCGCAACGTGGCCACGACCCCCGGCGACGTGGTGTTCGAGAACCCGCTGTTCCAGCTCATCCAGTACGCGCCGTCGACCGGCACCGTGCACGAACGGCCGCTGGTCATCGTGCCGCCGAACATCAACAAGTTCTACATCCTGGATCTGCAGCCCGAGAACTCGTTCGTGCGTCACGCGATCGGGCAGGGCTACACGGTCTTCCTGATTTCCTGGCGTAATCCGGTTGCCAGCGATACCGACGGCGTCGATCGCGCCACCTGGTCCGACTATCTTGACGATGCGGTGCTGCAGGCGCTGCGCGTGGCCAGCGACATCACCAAGCAACCGCAGGTCAAT
>CBHWAL010000544.1:0-3085 GCA_966111495.1 uncultured Achromobacter sp.
CAACCGGCCGCAGCCGCGTCCGCTCGACCAGCCCGAAACCCCGGCTGCCACCACGCCCGCGCCCGATGCCACGCCGACGCCGCCTCCGGCGCCGGTCGACACCAAGCCCGCCACGCGCGCGGCCGACGCAGGCGTCATCAACTGGGCCTGGCCGGCCAACGGCCAGATCGTGCAGGCGTTCAATGCCAGCAGCAAGGGCATTGACATCGCCGGCGCGCTTGGCGACCCGATCACCGCCGCGGCGGATGGCCTGGTCAAGTACAGCGGCAATGGCGTGCGCGGCCTTGGCAACCTCATCATCGTCGAGCACCAGAACGGTTTCATCACGGCTTACGCGCACAACCGCGCGCTGCTCGTGAAGACCGGCCAGACGGTCAAGCGCGGCGCCAAGATCGCCGAACTCGGCCAGAGCGACACCACGTCGCCCCGCCTGCACTTTGAAATCCGCCGCCAGGGCACGCCGGTGGACCCGATGCAATACCTGCCGCCCAAATGACACCCACCCTGGTATTCGACCTCGAAACCATCCCCGATGCCGACGGGCTGCGCAAGCTCAACGGCTGGGGCGCCGACGTGCCCGATCACGAAGTGGTCGAACGCGCGCTGACCGCGCGGCGCGAGGCCGTAGGCCACGACTTCCTGCCGCTGCATCTGCACAAGGTCGCGGTGGTGGGCTGCGTGTTCCGCGACGACCAGGGCTTTCGCGTCAAGACGCTGGGCCAGCCCGACGATCCCGAAGCGGCCTTGCTCGCGGGGTTCTTCAAGACCATCGAACGCTACACGCCCAAGCTCGTCAGCTGGAACGGTTCGGGCTTTGACCTGCCCGTGCTGCATTACCGCAGTCTGATCCAGGGCGTTCCGGCGCCGCGCTACTGGGACATGGGCGAAGAAGATCGCGACTTCAAGTTCAACAACTACATTTCGCGCTACCACACGCGTCACGTCGATCTGATGGACGTGCTGGCCAAGTACAACGGCCGCGCCAACGCGCCGCTCGACGAACTGGCCAAGCTTTGCGGCTTTCCCGGCAAGCTCGGCATGGACGGCAGCAAGGTCTGGGAGGCCTGGAGCACGGGCCGCGCCGACGAGGTGCGGGCCTACTGCGAAACCGACGTGGTCAATACGTGGCTGGTGTTCTGACGCTTCCGCTTCCTGCGCGGTGAACTCGACCGCACCGCCTACGAGGCCGAAATCGCGCTGGTGCGCGACACGCTCTCGGCCAGCGATGCGCCGCACTGGAAGGAATACATGGCGGCGTGGGACGCGGGCTGATCCGCGCGGGCATCCCGCCTGAACCCTTGCCACCGCGCAGGGGGCAGGACACACCGACGGGGCCTTCAGGGCCCCGTTCTTGCGTTTGCAGGGCAAGCAATCGACTGAAACAAGACAGCCGTAAACGAAACCTGGATGAAACCAGCCAGATCGCACAATGGCCTCGCTTTCTTCACTTTCAGGAGACCTTCATGTCCCGATTCGCTATCCGCTCCAATTTGGCCGTCCTTGCTATCGTCGCCGCGTCGAGCGGTTTCGCGGCTGGCTCCGCAACGGCTGCGCCTCCTCCTCCCGCCGAGGGCGGTCCGGCCGCCATGCACGAAGGCCATCGCGGCGGTGGTTTCCACAAGGGCATGCGTGACGGCCTGCTCATCCCCGGCCTGGGCCCCGTGTCCAAGGCCCAGGTTGCCGAGCTGAAGCTCGACGCCAAGCAGGAGGCCCTGTTCAAGACCGCCCAGGAAGGGCAGCGCAGCCTGCACGAAGCGATGCGTGCCGACGGCGGCAAGCGCCATGACCTGCTCAAGTCGCAGCTCGACAGCGGCAAGCTCGATCCCCGCGCGCTCATGGAGCAGTCCGAAAAGCGCCGCGACGCGTTCGGCCCGCAGGCCAAGCAGGTGCGTGACCAATGGCTGGCCGTCTGGGATAGCCTGAACGACACGCAGCGCGGCCAGGTGACCAAGATCGTCAAGGAGCGCGAAGCCCGCATGGCCGAGCGCCACGCCAAGATGGAAGGCCGCCATGGCGACAAGGGCCGTCCCGGCAAGCCGGGCGCCCCTGGCGCCCCTGGCGCTGGCGACGTCCCGCCGCCCGCACCGCCCAAGGCCAACTAAGGCTAGCTAGGGCCTGCCAAGGCCACCTAAGGCCACCTAAGGCCAACTCCAACCCCGCCACGCCGCGCGCGTGCCGGGGTTTTTTGTCGTCCCGCCACCCTAAAAAGTGTGAGGCGCCGGATTCCCCGTTTTGACGCATCCGCCCGGGCTGCGCCCCACAACAGGGCACCAGCGTGGTGCATCGCCGGGTGCAACCGCGCGCGGCTCGGGCGCTGTCATCGCGCTGTCATGGCGCGGAAACCTGGCATGGACATTGCTTGATGGAATTGAGCCGGCAGTACCCCTGCAGCAAGGCCGGCCAGCCGGATGCGCCACGCGCCGTCCGCTTTCTCGACAATCCGATCAGGACTCTCGCACCATGAAGAAGACGTTGCTAGCCTTGCCTTTTGCGCTTGCTGCTTGTTTTGCAGGGGTGGCGCAAGCCGAACCCACCGATCTGGGGGGCGGCTTCTCGCTCAGCGGTAACGCCACGATCGTCAGCGACTACCGGTTCCGGGGCTATTCCCAGACGGACTTCCGTCCTGCTGTCCAATTGGGGTTCGACCTGAATCACAGCTCGGGTTTCTACCTGGGCAACTGGAACTCCAACGTCTCCAGCTTCGTCTTTACCGACGGCAACCTGGAAATGGACTTCTATGGCGGCTGGAAGGGTGACGTGGGCGGGGGCTTCACGCTGGATGCGGGCGTGCTGCATTACTACTATCCCGGCTCCAGTTCCCCCAAGGGCGGCAACTACAACAACACGGACATCTATCTGGGCGCGTCCTACGGCAACTACAGCCTCAAGTATTCGTACACACCCAGCGACTTTTTCAGCACGCCGGATAGCAAGGGCACCTGGTATCTGGACGGAACGGCCACGTTCGACCTGGGCGACGGCTGGGGACTGCTGGGCCATCTGGGCTACCAGAAGCTCAAGAACCAGACCAACATGGACGGCGACTCGATCGCGGGCGTGGTGAACCTCGTTTCGAAAAGCGCGT
>CBHWAL010000545.1:0-3071 GCA_966111495.1 uncultured Achromobacter sp.
CATCGGCGCCTTCACCAAGACCGAGCTCCTGCCCGTGCTGGTCCTGGCCCTGATGTTCGGCGATTCCATCGTCGACGGCCTGGGCACCTACAACGGCATTGCGTGGGTCGCCGTCACGCTGGGGCTCGGTCTTTACTATCAGCGCGTCCGTCGCGACCTCGTCATCCTGGCCATGCTGGCCGCCGGCGTCATCTGCGTGTCGCTGCGCGTGGTGGGCGAATGGCTGTGGCGGCTGGAGCCCGGCGTGTGGGCGACGCTGCCGCTGGCCGCCCTGCTGATGGCCGAGGCTGTCGTGGGCGCGCGCTGGCTGCGCGGCCTCAGCAACGAAGCGCCGGTCCCCGTGCCCGCCGCTGACGCCGAACCTGCTGGCGCGTCGGCCGGCAATGCCGTGGACCCGGCCGATTCCAGCGCGCCCGTCGCGCAGCTGGCCCCCGCCGCCGTGCCGCGCGCCGAGCCGCCCTGGTACGTGCAGTGCCTGCTGGGTTTGTCCGCCTGGCTGGCCACCCTGCTCCTGCTGCTGTTCGTCGCGTTTTCCAATCTGATCACCACGGAAAGCGGCGCTCTGGTCGCCGGGCTGGTGCTGTGCGCCGCGGGCGTGGCGGTGCTGCGCAGCGACGCCGGCCCGTTCTGGCGGCAGTGCGGCACGGCCATGGCCTTCACGGGGCAGATCCTCATCATCTTCGGGCTGTCCAGCTCGACCTCGTTCGCCAGCGCCAGCTTCTTCGTGCTGCTGATGGCGGCCGCGGTATATGCGCTGGGTCCCGACGTGATCCTGCGGTTCCTCAGCGGTCTTCTGATCGCCTTGGCCAGCGCCGCGCTGATCTGGCGCGGCCTGTCGCCGGACCTCATGCAAGAAGACCTGATGGACGCGTGGATCCGCTTCGACGCGACCCGGGCCACCTTCCTGTGGCTGCCCATCGGCGTGATCGGCGCGTGGGCCACCGCCGTCATCATTACCGTCAGTCACCGCGTGGGCGCGCGGCGCGGCCATGCGCTGCAGCCGCTGGCGTGGGCTTTTCTGCTGTCCGTGCAGGGGATGGTCTGGCTGGCAAGCGGCATCTCCGTCATTGAATTGCCCGCCATCTGGCAGTTGGCGCCGCGAACCGCTGTGCTGATCGTCGCGGGCGCGCTGCTGCCCGTGGCCGCCGCGCTGGCCGTCCTGTGGCCGCGCCGTCGCCTGCTGACAGGCGGCGTCACGTGGGGCGTGCCGATCGGTCTGCTGCTGCTGGCGCTGTTCTGGCTGCCCAGTCCCGGCGTGGGGTTCGCCCTGACGTGGCTGTTGCTGGGGTTCGGCCTGAATCAGTCGCGCGTCATGATTTTTGGCGTGGCCAGCCTGCTGGCTTACCTGGGCATCTACTACTACCAGTTGGAACTGCCGCTGCTGCAAAAGGCGCTGTGGCTCAGCGGCGCGGCGGTGCTGCTGTTTGTGCTGCGCGCCGCGGTGTGGCTGGTGCCGCGCCTGATGCGCACGCAGCCGCCGGCGCAGCCGCGGCCGATGCCGCCGGTGTCCCCAGCCCTGCGCTGGCGCACGGCGGCCATTCTGGGCGGTCTGGCGCTGGTGCTCATGGCGGCCAACTTTGGCATCTGGGAGCGCGAAAAGCTGCTGGCGTCGGGCAAGGTGGTCATTCTGGAGCTGGCGCCGGTCGATCCGCGTTCGCTGATGCAGGGCGACTACATGGCGCTGAATTTCGCGGCGGGACGCGAGGTGACCCGCCTGCGGCTGGGCGGCGACCGCCCCGACGTGGACGGTGTCATGGGGTACGAGCCCGACGGCTACGTGATGCTGACCCAGGACGCGCGCGGTGTCGCGCAAGCCGTGCGCATTCAGTCCGACGTTCATCCGCACGCTGAAACCGAAGTGCCGCTGCGCTATCGCGTCCGTGGCAACGGCGTGCGCATCGTGACCAATGCGTGGTTCTTCCCGGAAGGCGAAGCGGCGCGTTATGAGGTTGCGCGTTACGGCGAGCTGCGCGTGGCTAATGATGGGGAAGCGTTGCTGGTGCGGATGCTGGGGGCGGATCTGCAGCCCTTGTAAACGGTCCTTGCCGAATCCGGCCGGCAGCGCATGCAAATCTGCGAATCGCGCGGGCTTGCGCCGGATTTAGCCAGGAAACCGCTCGGCCCAGCGCGCCGTGGCGTCTTGCAGGAATGACGCGACATCCGCAGCGGGCAGCGGCGCAAATCCCAATGCCGCCCACGCGGCTTGCAGGGCCTGCAAAGGCTCACGGGTGACGATCGCAGGCGCCCCATTCTGCTTGGACAGTTTCAAACCGCTGCGGGGATCCAGAATCAACGGCACGTGCAGGTAGCGCAATGGCGGCAATCCCAACAGGCGTCCCAGCACACGCTGGCGCGCCGTGGAACTGAGCAGGTCCGCGCCCCGCACCACATCCGTCACGCCCTGCGCGGCATCGTCCACCACCACCGCCAACTGATACGCCCACAACCCGTCCGCCCGCCGCAGCGCGAAATCGCCCACGGCCTGCGCCACGTCCTGTTCCTGGGCCCCTAGCCAACGGTCGTCAAAGTGTTCCAGGCCTTCGGGCACGCGCAGCCGCCACGCCCGAGCCTCGCGCCCGGGCGGCAAACCGTGGCGGCAGGTGCCGGGATATGGCCTTTCGCCATCGGCGCCCGGCGCGGTCTGGCCGCGCAGCGCCGAATCGGCAATTTCGCGCCGCGTGCAGCCGCAGCCATAGATCAGGCCTTGCGCGGCAAGCGCATCAAACGCGGCCTGGTAGGCCTCGTTGCGTCGAGACTGCCAGATGATGTCGCCGTCCCAAACAAGACCCAGCGCCTGCAACTGCCCCATGATGACGTCCGCCGCGCCCGCCACCGTGCGGGGCGTGTCCACGTCCTCGATGCGCAGCAGCCAGCGACCGCCTTGGGCGCGCGCGTCCAGCCAGCTCGCCAGCGCGGTCGCCAGCGAGCCCGCATGCAGCGGTCCGCTGGGGCTGGGGGCGAAGCGGCCAACGTAAGTCACGGGGACGGATAGAAGACTTCAGCCCGCGCGGCCAAGCGTGCGGGCTGAAAGGTTGGTAAGCGAGGTGTTGGGCGCGAACGCGTGCTCAATG
>CBHWAL010000546.1:0-3068 GCA_966111495.1 uncultured Achromobacter sp.
GCCCGAGAACACGGCGACGCGGTCGTCGCCAGGGCGTTCGATGCGGGTGTCCAGCACCGGCGTCGCCCAGATCTGGTCGCCGCGGGTGGTGGGCTCTCGCCGGCCGTGGTCGCGCACGACCAGCCGTGCCCAATCGATGCCACCCGCCAGCATCGCGCGCGCCTGCACTCGCGCCATCTCGTTTTCCACGCGCCGCGTGCTGGCCGTCTGGCGCTGGAACAGGCTGGTGGTCAGCGCCGCCACGATGGCAACGACGATGAGCGCGCTGACGACCGCCGCACCCCGCTGGCGGGCGGCGCTGGCGTTGTTACGCGCGCCACCTGCGCCGTGGGAGTGAACCACCGCGCCGTTCATGGCAGCTCCAGAATGCGCGTGTAGCGCCGCAGGTCGCCCGGCACGCCGCGTTCAAAAGCGATCTCCAGCCCGCTGGGCGGGGCCCCAAACGACGCGTTCGCGTCCGCCCAACCCACGCCCGGCACCCACGCGCGCAGCGCAAGGGACCGCACCCCCGGCAAGAGCAACACGCCGTCGCTCGCCGCAGGCAGCGGACTGCGCGGCGCGGACGGGCCGCTGGCGCGCCACAGGCCGTCGCCGCGCACCTGCCATTGGACGCGCTGCCACAACCCGTTGCCGTCCGGATCGGGACGCAGGATTTCCAGCGTCTGACCGCCGGCCGCGCGCGGCAGCAGCCGCAGGCCCGTCGTGAACGCCACTGTGTCCAGTCCCGGCGAATCAAACGCGGGACCCGTGTAGGACAACTCGACGTCCCGCGCCATCTGGCCCAGCGTGCGCACGATGGCATCCGTGTCCTCGGCCTGCGCGGCGATCAGATCGCGCGCGCCGGACACGCTGGCCAGGCCCCGCCAGGCCATCAGGCTCACCAGCGCCATCAGCGCCAGGGCGACCAGCACTTCAATCAGCGTGAAGCCGGCCTGCGATTGCGGAGAACGGCGCATCGTCATCGAAGGCTGGACAGCAGTCCGTCGAGCTGCAGCAGGATCGCCCCCTCACGCGGAGACGCGGCGTCATGGACCTTCACGGACACCTGCCGAAAGCTGCGGTTCATCGAGTTCGTGAAGACCAGTTCACATTGCAGCGCCAGACCGCCTTGCGGACACGGCGCCATCTGCGTGCCGGCGCGCGGCAGGGCCTGTTCCAGGCGTAGCTGCGTAAGCGCATTCTGCGCGGCCAGCAGCGCCAGCGTCTTGTCCTGCAAGGCGCGGTTGTTCGCGGCCATGACCCCGGTCGCGCGCAGCGCCGCGCCCATCGCCACGGCAATGATTGCCAACGCAACCAGCACTTCGATCAGCGTGAAGCCGCGCTCGCGGTTGCGCTTGGGGTTGCATTGAGGCGGGCATGACGCGCCAGCGGCGGCGGTGGTCCCGGCCTCGGCAACGCTTTTGGCCGATGCGTCAACGAATCTCATAGCGCCCCGCAGCGTCGCGTTGCAGCGTGACGTGCACATCCGCCGCGCTCAGCGTCAGCGTCATCGGTGCGGCAACCCATTCAGTATTGAAGATCAGCGGGCGGTCCGGATCCAGCCGCCATTGCACCGGCGCGGCCGACCAGGTCTGCGGACGCAGAACCTCGTCGCGTTCGAGCCGGTCGGCCGGCACGGGAATGTCGTCCTGCGCCGTGGGACCGGCCGCCCGGCCCGCGCGCTCGAACGACCATCCCTGGCCGTTCGCCAGCCAGCGGATGTTGCGTCCGTCGCTGCGCGCTTCGCTTTGCGCCACCGTGAACGCGTCGGCCAGACGCTCGGCATCGGCGCGCAGGCCGTTGTCGCCGCGGCCGACGGACAGGCTCACCATGCTCGCGGCAATGGCCACGATCACCAGCACCACCAGGACTTCGACCAGCGTGAAACCGCGCTCAGAGTTCCCAGGAACCGATGTCGGCATCGCCGCTTTCTCCGCCGGGCTTGTTGTCGGCGCCAAACGAGAAGACGTCGACGTCGCCTTTGACGCCGGGGCTCAGGTATTGATAAGGATGGCCCCACGGATCGTTGGGCAGCTTGTCCAGATAGCCGCGCCAGTTGGCCACGCCATCAGGCTTTTGCGCCAGCGCGCGCAGGCCCTGCGCGGTGGTCGGATAACGGCCATTGTCCAGGCGGTACAGCTTCAGCGCCTGCATGATCCCGCCGATGTCCTGGCGGGCGGCCGCCTGGCGCGCCTGGTCGGGGCGATCCAGCACACGCGGCACCACCAGCGCGGCCAGAATCCCCATGATCACAATCACCACCATGATCTCGATGAGGGTGAAGCCCTGCTGGCGGGCAAGCCCGCGCGGTAACTGACGCACTTTGCAACTCCGGTCTATCTGTTGAAGCCCGGGATTGTGGACATGAAATATGACAGTAATGCGCACCGCACGTCGCGGACCTGTCACGCGCCTACTTCTCCCGCGTAATTCCGCCCGGCGCATCCTGGGCCGCCGGCGCCGCCAGACGGCTTGCGCGCCCCGACTGCTCCACCGTGATGGCATCCGCCGCAATCTCGCGCAGCAAGATGCCCGGCGCCACCTCCGCCCCGGCGCGCCATGCCAGCGGCGGCCCGCCGTCCACGCTCAACACCGCCACGCCGTCGGGACCGGCTGCAATCACGCCCAGCACCGTGATCTGCGTCCGCATGGCTTCGTCCTTGCCGAACCACAGCGCCACCGGCGTGTTGTCGGCCGCACGTGGCGCGGCGGCAGAGACGGCCGGGGGCAGGGGGCCGGGCTGCGGCGCAAGCAGAATCGACGCCCACACGCCGAGCCCCGCAGCAAAGGCCAGCACGGCAAGGACACGCATCGCGGCAGGCGCGGAGGGCAGGGGCAGGCGCAGGGGCAAAGGCATGGCATTCAGGCACGGACAACAAGACGCGGCCGACTATAGCGACGTTTCATGACAGTCATGCAATAGCGGCGATGTGGGGGTGTCTCAATGCGGCGGTGTCTGACACCCTAGGAAGTTCATCGGCGGCTTGTAGCACCGTCTCAGCGGGTGTCAGACACCTGGGCAATACACGCGACGCACCAGCCACACGCGAAGCGTCATCACCACGCCGCAAGACACCGCGTAAGTCCCC
>CBHWAL010000547.1:0-3064 GCA_966111495.1 uncultured Achromobacter sp.
CCAAGGACGCCGGCGACGAAGAAGCCATGTTCTACGACGCGGACTACATCCGCGCCCTGGAGTACGGCATGCCCCCGACGGGCGGCTGCGGCATCGGCATCGACCGCCTGGTCATGCTGCTGACCGACAGCCCCAGCATCCGCGACGTCATCCTCTTCCCGCACCTGCGCCGTGAAGACTGATCGTCGGCGCGCGTCATGATCTTCAAGATCCTGATGTTGCTGCTGGTCGTGGCGGGGCTGGTCTACTGGATCAAGCAACCCCGCCGCATCCAGCCGGGCGCTCCCTACCGGACCGTCCCCGCGCGGCGGCCGGTATTTATCGTGCTGTGCGTCGCCACGGCCATCTCGCTCATCGCCGCCATCCTGACCGCGCTGCTCTGGACGGGTGGCGTGGCCAGCGGCGTCACTGGCGGCGGCTATCACGGCGAAGCCGATTTCCTGCTACCCGTCGCGGCCGCGTTGCTCGCGCTGTCCGTTGCCTGCGCCGTGGGCGCATTCCTCAAGCGGCGGGGTTAGGGTCCACCGGCCACCTGCCGGCGTCCGCCGGCAGTGCTGGCAATGACGCCTGCAGCATCGCATCAATGAACGCGGCGGGCGCCAGCCGCCCGCCCGGCTTGTACCACTGCACCGTCAGGTTCATCGCGCCCAGCACGCATCGCTTGATGACGCGCGCGTCCCCCTGCAGCAATCCCGCTTCCACCGCCCCCGCCACCACCGACTGCCACATCGCCTCGTAGCGGTCGCTCAGCACCTTCACCGCCGCCTGGCTGGGCGCGGACAGGCTGCGCCATTCGTACACCAGCGCGTTCATCGCATCCCCGCCAGCACCGTGCAGCATGCTCCACATGTGCACGCGGAACAGCGCCGCCAGGCGGTCCTCCGGCTCGACATAGCTGGCGAGCGCCTTGCCGCCCAGGTCGATCACTTCCTGGATGCCGTTGTTCATGACGGCGACCAGGATCTCTTCCTTGCTGCGAAAGTGATGGAACAGGCTGCCGGATTGCAGCCCCACGGCCTTGGCGAGCTCGCGGACCGTCGTGCGCTCGTAGCCATGCTTGCTGAAGAGCCGGCCGGCGGCCAGGACCAGTTCGCGCCGCCGCTCGGTCTCCGCGCCATCGTCCCGCGGTGCGGCGGTCCCGGTCTTGTCCATGGCGTGTCAAACCCTCTGGATGATGGTCGCAGTCGCCATGCCGTGGCCGATGCACATGAGCTGCATGCCCACCTCGCCTTCGGTCGCCTCCAGCCCCGCCAGCATCTTGGCCATCAGCCCCGCGCCCGTCGCGCCCAGCGGATGGCCATGCGCGATCGCGCCGCCCCACGGGTTCACGCGCGCCAGGTCGACGCCCATTTCGCGCTGCCACGCCAGCACCACGCTCGCAAAGGCCTCGTTGATCTCGATCCAGTCGATGTCCTCCAGCGTCAGGCCCGCGCGCGACAGCGCCTGCCGCGCCGCCGGGATCACACCCGTCAGCTGCATCACCGGATCCGAACCCACCACCACGCGCGCCAGGAATCGCGCCCGCGGCCGCAAGCCGTCGGCCAGGGCCGTATCCTTGTCGGCCAGCAGCACCGCCGCCGACCCATCGGCGAGCTGGCTCGCATTGGCCGCGGTGACGCCGCCCTGACCCGGCGGCCGCATCGCCGGCGCCATGGCCGCCATGCGGGCCGCGTCCGTGGTCTCGCGGATACCCTCGTCGCGTAGCACCGGCGTGCCGGGCAGCAACTCCGCATGCAGCCCCGCGCTGGCAGCTGCCCAGGCCCGCGCGTGGCTCTCTCGCGCCCACTGATCCATCTCGGCCTGCGACAGCCCCCAATGGCTGGCGATACGCTCGGCGCTCTCTATCTGGTGAATCAGCGGATAACGCGCCAGCAACGCCGGATTCAGTGATTCAAAGCCACGGAATTCCGTCTGGCCCAACGTCACGTCCAGGAACATGGGCACGCGGCTCATGCTCTCGACGCCGCCCGCGACGACGTAGCGCATATCGCCCGCGGCGATGGCCTGCGCGCCGAAATGCACGGCCTGCTGGCTGGACCCGCACATCCGGTTGAGCGCCACACCCGGCACGCTCTCCGGCAGCCCGGCCAGCATCGCCGCCAACCTGCCGATGTTGGCGCCCTGCTCACCCGCCTGGCTGACGCAGCCGGCAATCAGGTCCTCGACCTTGCCGCCCGGCAGCCCCGCGCGCGCCAGCAGTCCCTGCACGGTCTGAGCCAGCAACGCATCCGGCCGCGTCTGCGCCCACCATCCGCCGCGCCGCCCGAACGGCGTGCGCACGGCTTCCAGGATCACGGCTTGGTTCATGCCGTCGTCTCCTCAACGTAGAGCGATTCGATTTCGTTGGCGTAGGCGCGGTAGATGCTGGCGCGCCGCACCTTCATCGTCGCCGTCACCTCGCCGTCGTCGTGGTCCAGTTCCTTGGTCAGCAGATGGAAACGCTTGATCTGCGAGACCGGCGCCAACCCCGCGTTAGCCCGCGCGACCTCCTGCTGCACCAGCTCGCGCACCTGCGGACATTCGGCCAGCGACCGGAAATGCGTGAACGCGATGCGCCGCGATTCGGCCCATTTGCCCACCGTGTCGAACTCCAGCTGGATCAGCGCGGACACGTACTTCCTGCCGTCCGCGATGACGATGCATTCCTTGACGTACGGGCTGCCCTTGACCGCGTTCTCGATTTCCGACGGCGTCAGGTTCTTGCCGCCCGCCGTGATCATGATGTCCTTGAGCCGGTCCACGATGCGCACGCGTCCGTCGTCCTGCGCCACGACATCGCCCGTGTGAAGCCAGCCGTCGCGCATCGCATCGGCCGTTGCCTCTGGGTTCTTGTAATAGCCCTGGAACACCATGTCGCCGCGCACGAGCAGCTCTCCGGCATCGCCAATTTTCCATTCCACGCCCAGGATCGGCTCGCCCACCGTGCCCACCTTCACGCGGTCGGGATGCTGGCCAAAGATCATGCCCGTCGACTCCGTCAGGCCGTACACCTCGACCAGCGGAACGCCCAGCGTGCGGAAATAGCGCACCACATCCGGCGGTATGGGCGCCGCGCCCGTCATCG
>CBHWAL010000548.1:0-3047 GCA_966111495.1 uncultured Achromobacter sp.
CAGCTACTGGGGCAAGAACGTGGACGACCGCGTCCGGCCGCAAGATCCGGCCAAGGTGGCGTCGGCTATCGCGCCGGACTACAGCCTGGGTTCGCACGTCGCGGCGCTGGGCGTCGATTTCTCGGACGCTTCGATGGGGGATCGCTTTGCGAATGGCGTCTTCGTCGGCGAGCACGGCAGCTGGAACCGCAAGGATCTGGTGGGCTACAAGGTGGTCTTCGTTCCGTTCACGGATGGCAGGCCATCCGGCCCGCCCGTGGACTTCGTCGCGGGCTTTCGCGACAGCGACGGCACGACGCGCGGCCGCCCGGTGGGCGTGACGGTGGACCCGAAGGGCGCGCTCATCGTCGCCGACGACCTGTCGAACACGATCTGGCGAGTCACGCCCACGCAGCCGGCACAGCCGCCCAAGCCGGTCGCTGCGGCTCGGCCCTGATAGTCGTAACTCAGGCACTCCGTGCGATGCGTCGCGACGCCGGAGGGCCACGCAACAGGAGCAAACATGGCAACACTTCAAGACGTCAACATCGCCATTCTGGCTGTCGATGGATTCGAGCAGGTCGAGCTCACCGGCCCGCGCCACCGTCTGCACGAGGAGGGCGCGCGCACGGTGCTGGTGTCCGCCCGCACCGACCCGATCCAGGGCTTTCATCACGACAAGCCAGGCGACCGGTTTCCGGTGGACCTCACGTTCCTGCAGGCTGCGTCGGAGCCGGACGTCTTTGACGCCTTGCTGTTGCCCGGCGGCGTGGTCAATGCCGATGAAATCCGGATGCAGCCCAAGGCGCAGGAGCTGGTGCGCGCGTGCTTTGATGCGGGCAAGCCGGTCGCAGTCATCTGCCACGGCGCCTGGCTGCTGATTTCTGCTGGCGTGGTCGACGGACGCAGGATGACCAGTTGGCCGTCGCTGCAGGACGACCTGCGCAATGCGGGCGTTGAGTGGGTGGATGAGGAGACCGTCGTTGACGGTGTATTGGTGTCCAGCCGCAAGCCCGACGATATTCCCGCCTTCAACGAGGTCTTCATCGACGTGCTGCGCAAGGCGGTCGGAGGGCGTGAGCGCAAATAGGCAGGACGATGGCAACCGGCGGGGGTGAAAGAAGGCGCGTCCGAATGCGCCTTCGCCGGCCAGTGCTACGGGCGTTTCAAGGCCACGGTCACCAGTACCGACGCGTTCTCCAGCGCAAAAAGTGAATGCGGCGCGCGGCCCGGCAGGTACATCAGGCGGCCGGTGTCCAGGATGTGCGTGGCGCCGTCGGTCGAGACTTCCACGCTGCCCTCCAGGCATTGAAGGGTGATCTCTCCCTCGACGTCGTGCGAAGGCATGGTCTTGCCGGCCAGCAGCACCAGGCGCATGACCTCAAGGTCTTCGGACTTGAAAAGCGCGATGGACTGTTTCTGCGCAAGCGCCGTGCCATAGGGCTTCAGATCGATGACCTGCCCGGGATCCGCATGTTTCAGGGCCATGATGGATTTCCTTCGCTGGGAGGGGGATGGTCAAACGATACCCCAGGCCGGCGCCGCGCGGCCGATCAGTTGATCTTGATGCCGCGTTCCTTGACCAGGTCCTTCCATTGCGCCGTTTCCTTGGCCAGGTGGTCACGCAGCGCGTCCGGCGTGCTGCCGATGGACTCGGCTCCAATCGAATCGAGCGTTGCCTTCACCTTGGGGTCTGCCAGCGCGGAGCGCATGGCGCCGTTCAGCTTGGCCACTACGTCCGGGGGCGTGCCGGCGGGCGCGAAGGCGGCGAACCACGGCATCAGCTCATAGCCCGGCACGCCCGCTTCCTGCAGTGTCGGCACGTCGGGCAGGGCGGCCGACCGCTTGGTGGTGGTGACGCCCAGCGCGCGCAGCTTGCCGCTGGCGATGTGCGGCTTGGCGGACGTGATGCTGTCGAACATGTAGTCGACCTGCCCGCCCAACAGGTCGGCGACGGCTGGGCCACTGCCCTTGTACGGCACGTGCAGCATGTCCACGCCCGTCATCGACACGAACATCTCGCCGGCCAGATGGATCGACGTGCCGACGCCCGCAGAGGCGTACGTGTAGTGCTTGGGCTGCGCCTTCGCCTTGGCGATCACGTCCTGCACGCTTGTCGCGCCGGTGCGCGCAGGGTTGGTGACCAGCACGTTCGGCACCACGGCCAGCAGCGAGATCGGCGCGAAGTCCTTGATGGGGTCGTAGTTCAGGTCCTGATACAGCGCGGGATTGACGGCCATGCCGTTGGCCACGATCAGGATGGTGTAGCCGTCCGGCTTGGCGCGCGCCACGGCCGCCGCGCCGATATTGCCGCCCGCGCCCGCGCGGTTTTCCACGATGAACGACGTGTTGAGCTGCTTGCCCAGGGATTCACCCAGCGTGCGCGCGATGCTGTCCATGGCGCCGCCGGGCGGGAAGGGCACGATCCACTTCACCGGGTGGTCGGGATAGGCATCGGCATGCGCCGCCGCCGCGCCAGCCAATAGCGATGCGGCCAGCAAGGCGCGGGCGAAGGGTTTGAATACAGGGCGCATAAAAGTCTCCGTTTTTCTTGATTCATTGGCGGCGATGCGGACCCGATTCATACTCTGGCCGACCGCGCCTGAACGATGGAGGCAGTATCGCTTGCCTTTTTTCAGGGCGTCCAAGACTATATGGGTTTCAATTCATACCTTCAAGGTCTTAATCGTCATGGAGCTCAGGCACTTGCGCTATTTCCAGGCCGTGGCCGAGGCCGGCAGTTTCACGCAGGCGGCCGCGGGGGAGCACAACCCCCCACCGCCCCGCAGCCGCCAGATCAAGCAGCTGGAGGAAGAGCTGGGCGTGTTGCTGTTCGAACGCACCACGCGCGCGCTACGCCTGACCGAGGCGGGGCGCTTTCTGCTGGAGCAATCGCGCCTGTTGACCGCGCGGCTGGACGAAGTGCTGGAAGGCACGCGCCGGTTGGGCCAGACGGAGCGGCGCTGGTTCGGCATCGGGTTCGTGCCGTCCACGCTGTATGGCTTCGTGCCGGAACTGATCCGGATGTTGCGCAGCGCTGACGATAGGTTCGAAGTGGGCCTGATGGA
>CBHWAL010000549.1:0-2995 GCA_966111495.1 uncultured Achromobacter sp.
CCCTGGGCGTGGGCATCGGCTTCGGCCTGCAGGGCGTGGTGAACAACTTCGTGTCGGGTCTGATCCTGATGTTCGAACGGCCGATCCAGCCGGGCGACGTGGTGGAAATCAGCGGCACATCCGGTCAAGTGCGAGACATCGGCATGCGGGCCACGCGGATCAAGACCTTTGAAGGCGCCGACGTGATCGTGCCGAATGGCACGCTGCTGTCCGAAAAGCTCACGAACTGGACCATGCTGGACCGCAGCCGACGTATCGAGGTCAGCATTGGACTGGCCTACGGCACCGATCCGAGGCAAGTGCTGGAACTGCTCGATGGCGTTGCTCGGCAGACGCCCGGTGTGGTCACCGAACCCGCGCCGATGGTGCTGTTCATGGGATTTGGCGCCAGCACGCTGGATTTCAGCCTGCGGGCGTGGACTTACGACTTTGACCGGTGGATCGAGATCCGCAGCGACATGATGGCGCGGATGTACGACGCGCTGCGGGAGGCGGGCATCCAGATTCCCTTTCCGCAACGGGATCTGCATTTGCGCAGTGTGTCGGAAGAGGCGAGCCGAACGCTATTCGACGCCAGACCGCCTGGGCCGGACGCCCCGCCTCCGGGGTGAACTGGCAATCCGGCCGTCAGCCGGGAACCGTCACCGGCACCGTCAGCCCATTCTTCACCCGGCTCATCACCACCAGCGTGGAAAATCGCTTCACGTTCGGATTGCCCCAGAAATGACGCTGCGCAAACACTTCATACTCGGCCATGTCGCGCATGGTGAGCGTCAGCAC
Organism: uncultured Achromobacter sp.; assembly: GCA_966111495.1. GTDB lineage: Bacteria > Pseudomonadota > Gammaproteobacteria > Burkholderiales > Burkholderiaceae_B > Achromobacter. Next base: position 781 of record CBHWAL010000549.1, read on the forward strand.
GAAGTCGACTTCGCCCGTCACCGACAGGCACTGCATGATCTCGGGCGCGGTCTGCATCGCGCGTTTGAAATGGTCGAGCTTGTCGGCGCGCTCGCTTTCCAGCGATACCAGCACCACCATCGTGATTCCGCGCCCAACCGCGGCGGGATCGACCACCGACACATCCGCCGTCACCACCTTGGATTCGCGCAGCCGCTTCATGCGGCGCAGGCACGACACCGGCGACAGGTTCACGCGTTGCGCGACGTCCTGGCTGGTGCGCTGGTTGTCTTCCTGAAGGCTTTGCAGGATCTGCAGGTCGAAATCGTCTAATTCCATGGGGCGCTCGGAACGCGTGGGCGGGTGAGTCGTTGGGCGGAATGCGGCTATCGGCAGATTCTAATCGTGCAGACGATGCCAACCGTCGCGAATTCGACGGGAAACTTCATTTCGATCGCTCCCGACGCAGGAATAAATCAGGCGGCTTGCTTACACTGAGAGCCCTCCGCCCGCGCCGCCGGGATTTCCACGCTGCACCCTGCAATGCCTTCACTCCAGCTTTTCCTGCTTTTCCTGGCCGCCGACGCGGCCTTGAAGCTCACGCCCGGTCCCGACATGGCCCTCACGCTGTCGCGCGGCATGACGCAAGGGTTTCGTCCCGCCTTCCATAGCGTGTTGGGCAACGTGGCCGCCGGATTCATCCAGGTTCCGGCCGTGGTGCTGGGCCTGGCCTCCGTGCTGCGGGCCTTTCCCACGCTTTTCGTGGGCATCAAGGCGGCGGGTGGCCTGTATCTGGGATACCTGGGCATCAAGGCGATGATCCGGTGCGCGAACGCGGCCGAAGTGTCGCTGGCGGCCCGGCCGGGCGACGCGCGCGACGCCTTCTGGCAGGGCTTCATCACCAATCTGCTGAACCCGAAGGTGCTGCTGTTCATGATCGCCTTCCTGCCGCAGTTCACGTCGCCGGACAATGGCCCGGTCTGGATTCAGATGCTGGTGCTGGGCGTCACAATGAAGGCGCTCAGCCTGCCCTACGGCAGCTGCTTTGCTTACGGCGCGTCGCGCATCCGCGGCTGGGTCGCGCGCAATCCGTGGTTCCTGCGCGCGCAGCAGGGCATTCTGGGCGCGATCATGCTGGGGCTGGCGATCTACGTGCTGGTTTCCACGGCAATGAATCCGCAACCCTGACTGTCCTCCCTCGCGTCGATCACCCCAGTACAAGCCTTATCGCCCCCCCGCCTTCCATGACTGCCGCCACCTTGAACAACGGACACAACAGCGCCGCGTCCACCCTGCTTCCCACTTTGTCGCTGATCGGCGCCATGGCCTCGCTGTGCGTGGGCACGTCGTTCGCGAAATCGCTCTTTCCCGAGGTGGGCGCGCAGGGCACCACCGCGTATCGCATCGTCATCGGCGCCATCATCCTGCTGGCCTTCTGGCGGCCGTGGCGCTTTCCGCTGACGCGCGGCAACGCCGCGAAGATCGCCCTGTACGGCGTGACGCTGGCGTGCATGAACCTGCTGTTCTACATGGCGCTCAAGACCCTCCCGCTGGGCATCGCCATCGCCATCGAATTCACGGGACCGCTAACGCTGGCCGTGGTGCTGTCGCGGCGCGCCATCGACTTTGTGTGGATCGCCTGCGCGCTGGCCGGCCTGATCCTGCTCATCCCCACCGGCCAGTCCGTCCACGACCTCGATCCGCAGGGCATCGCGTACGCACTTGGGGCTGCCGTGTGCTGGGCGCTGTACATCATCTTTGGCAAGATGGCCGGCAACGTGCATGGCGGTCAGGCCACGTCGCTCGGACTGCTGGCGGCCGCGATGGTCGCCCTGCCCGTCGGCGCGGCGCACGCGGGCATGGCGCTGCTGGATCCCAAGCTGATCCTGGCGGGCGTTGCCGTCGGCATCCTGTCCAGCGCACTGCCCTATTCGCTGGAAATGGTGGCGCTGCGGCGGCTGCCGCAAAAGACCTTCGGCGTGCTGCTCAGCATGGAGCCCGCGATGGGCGCGTTGGCAGGTGTCGTGGTCTTGAATGAACACCTGTCGCAGACGCAGTGGTTGGCGATTCTCGGCATCATCGTCGCGTCCGCCGGCTGCGCCGCAACGGCGCAACGCAGCCGCAAGGCGCCGATCCCCGCGCCTGATTGATCAGACTCCTGCGCGAGCGGACGGTGACTCACCAGATACCGTCTTGACCGTCAAGCGTTCAGGCGTAGTCGGGCCGGTACGGTGTC
>CBHWAL010000550.1:0-2995 GCA_966111495.1 uncultured Achromobacter sp.
TTTCGCGGCGGATGTGCTGCAGCAGCTTGAAGAACGCCACGGGCAGCGCCAGCCGCAGCTTGGTTGGGGACTCGATGATGGGAAATGCGCGGGTGACCTTGGGATTGGCGATGGGGTACTCGCGATTGCGCGAGCGCAGCAGGAACAGGGAGGAGTCCACCCCCTGTTCCGGCAACGCATCCACAATGAAGGCGACGCATCTTCCGACGCCGCCATGCAAGTCCGGTGCGACAAACAAGACATCAGGCATGGGGTATTACTCGCGTGGGTGGCGTCCGGCGCACGATGTCCGGACGGGGGCTGTGAACGGGCGGTTCGTTGCGGGGCACGGGCATGATCTGTGCATTGCGCATCAGAGACAGGCAATAGCACAGCAGAAAGCCGGTAAACGCGGTCTTGGGCGCATAGGCCAGGCCACCGGACATCGAGTCGATGAAGATATAGATGGGCGCGGTGGCGAGCAGATATCGCCGGTGCATCTCCAGCCCGGGATGGGCATAGCGCCGAAAGAGCGAGAACAGCAGGATCAACAGGGGCGGCAGCATGATCATGGTCGTGCCGACCACCCCGAACTTCATCAGGTAGAAGGCCCAGGAGTTGTGCGCAAACGTGCTCAGCTCGAAGCCGTTTTCGCCCATCACCCAGCTGCGAAAGCCCGCGCCCTTGCCGAACACGGGACTTTCCGCGAAGGACTGCATCTGACCTTCCATCTCCTGCACGCGCGCGCCGTAGCTGGAGTCTTCGTCCAGGCGTTCGACGCTGAAGATGCGATCGGTCAGCACGTCCAGATAGCCGATGCTGGCGAAGATCAGCACCCCGGCCACGGCCGCGGGGGCGAAAATCATCACGGCGCGGCGGCGGATGTCGGCGCTGCCGGCCAGCAGCACTGCGATGATGACGGAGATCGCCAGCTGCAGGTACTGGCTGCGGTTCAGCGAGAACACCAGCGCCATCACCATGAACAGGATCAGCGCGTAGGCCTTGGGTCCGGATACGTTCAGCGTGCGGCGGAAGTACAGCAACGACACCACGCCCATCGGGATCGCCCACACGCCCAGGCGCACGTTGCGCAGCGGATTGGCCACGCTGAAGCCGGCTGCCTGTTCCACCAGCATCAGCGCGGCGACCGCCAGGCTCGCGGCCACGATGTACTTCTGCAGGATCGCGTAGGCGTGCGGACTGTCGATGTCCTTGTAGCAAAGGAACGGCGTGCACAAAAAGTAGAAGACGATGCGCAGGTCGCGCGCGACGTCGCCGGTCTCGATGCCCGGATGATGGCTTGATACCAGCAGCAGGTAGATCACCGAGATGGCCTGGATGCCGAGCAGAACGCCCAGCGCGCCGCGCGGCAACGCGTACGCGCGCGGGTCGGCCAGCCTGAGCGCCTTGACTCCCAGCATGGCCACGAACAGCAGATCGAAGGGCGACAGCTTGAAGCTGCCCACGCCCAGGACGAACCTGTCGTCGTTCAGCGCCAGCGCGGTGAAGACGAACATGCCCAGGAGGTGCAGGGTGGAAAGTCGGCGGCGCGTGGTCATTGCAGTTCCGTATCAGTGAGGGCCGGCCTAGTGCGCGGCCCAGTCATCGCGTCCGAAGATCTTGGTGGTCAGCTTCTCCAGCAGGTAGGTCAGATCGCCTTGCCGGGCGTGCGCGGCCACCTTCGAGGCGCGGCAGGACAGTTCGAACAGCTTGCCGAGGCCCGGCTCGGTGCGCCGGATGCGGCTGACGATCTGTTCGCGCTCTTCCAGCAGCACGTCCTGCATCAGCGCCGTCTTGGTCTCGTCGTGGGCGGTGTACACGCCCAGCGCATCCGGCACGATCAGGTTCTTGCCCTCGCGCAGCAGCCGGCTCCACAGCTCCAGATCCATGCAGTAGCGCATGCTCTCCTGCAGCAGGCCGTACTTGCGCAGCAGGTCGCGGCGGAAGATCGCGGATTGGTTGGGGATCGAGGCCTTCACCACCGTCAGCGTGCCGCGGTTGACGGGCGTGTAGTGGATCTTGCGGAAGATGCGGTTGTCGGCATCGGCCACGAACAGGTTGCCGCTGACGATGGGCGCGCGTCCGCGTGCCGCGGCCGTGCCCAGCTTGCGCAGCGCGCCTGGGAAATACAGGTCGTCCGAGTTCTGCCAGCCGACGTAGTCGCCCGTGGCGCGTTCGAAGCCCTTGTTGATCGCGTGCGACTGGCCCCGGTCCGGCGTGCTTTCCCAGTACGACAGGTAGCGCTCGTACTTTTTGATGATGTCCACGCTGCCATCGGTGGAGCCGCCGTCGATAATGATGTATTCCAGCCGCGGATACCCCTGGTTCAGCACGGACAGGATGGTGCGCTCCAGGAATTTCGCCTGGTTGAACGAGGGTGTCACGATCGTCACCTTGGGCAGCAGGCCGCTGGCGATTGGCGCCGGCGGACGGAGCTCGCGGACGAAGTCGATGAGCTGGCGTGAATACTCGTTATGGCGCTTGCGCATGTAAGACCTCAGCATGTTGGTTATCGGGTGGCCGCAGGCATGGCGCCCGGAAACTCGGGGCGGGATTGACGGATGGCGAGGGCCACGCCGGCCAGCGTGATCGCCGCGTAGGCCATGCGGCCCCAGGCTGCGGCGTGTTCCCCCGCCACGTGAACCAGTCCCGCCATGACGCCCAGCATTGCCAGGCCGCCCAGTCCGTTCAGGATTGCGACGGCCCGGGAATTGCCGAGGCCCAGGAGAGAGAAGTGCGCCGCAGCGTTCAGGGACAACAGGCCCGACGCGACGATCAGCAACTGGAATGTGCCCAGATGACCGCTGGCGACGTTGTCGCCCAGCAGCACGTTCAGGAGCGGGCGGCTGACCGCCAGCACCGCCAGCGTGGCGCCGGCCGACAGCGCCAGGTTCCACAGCATCATGCGGCGGATCTCGCGTTCGGCGGCCCCCGGGTAGGGCGGCGACACCGACAGGCGCGTCACGCGCGGCATCGCTTTCTGGAAGATGGCGACGGACGCCGTGTGGATGATCTG
>CBHWAL010000551.1:0-2994 GCA_966111495.1 uncultured Achromobacter sp.
CATGCCGTGCGCGTAGCCGCCCAGCGCAAAGAACAGGCCGTGGCCCAGCGACAGGATGCCCGCGTAGCCCCACACCAGATCCAGCGCCAGCGCCGCCATGGCGTAGCACATGAACTTGCCCAGCAACGCCACGGCATAGGCGGATACATGCAGCGCATGGCCGGGCGGGAACCACAGATTCATCAGCGGCAGGAGGGCCAGCAGGACGACGCCCGCGGCCAGCGCGGCCCACACCCGGTTTGAAAAGATCGGGCGGCGCGCCAGCAGGGTGAGGTCGGTCAGCGCGGTCGGCTTCATTCGACGCTCCGGCCCTTGGGGGCGAACAGGCCTTGCGGCCGCTTTTGGACAAACAGCACGATGAGCACCAGGATGGTGATCTTGGCCATGACAGCTCCCGCGTAAGGCTCCAGGAATTTATTCACGCCGCCCAGGCCGAGTGCGGCGATGACGGTGCCGGCAAGCTGGCCCACGCCACCCAGCACCACCACCATGAACGAATCGACGATGTAGGCGCGGCCCAGGTCCGGTCCCACGTTACCCAGCTGGGACAGCGCCACGCCCGCCAGCCCCGCGATGCCGGAGCCCAAACCAAAGGCCAGCATGTCGACGCGGCCGGTGGGCACGCCCACGCAATCCGCCATGCGCCGGTTCTGCGTGATGGCGCGCACGAAGAGGCCAAGCCGCGTGTGGTTCAGCAGCGCCCACACCAGAAACACCACAAAGAAGGCAAAGCCGATGATGACAATCCGGTTGTAGGTCAGCACCAACCCGCCCAGCACGGTCACGCCGCCCGACATCCAGCTGGGATTGCCGACCTCCACGTTCTGCGCGCCGAAGAGTGACCGCACGCCTTGCATCAGCATCAGGCTGATTCCCCAGGTGGCCAGCAGCGTTTCAAGCGGGCGGCCATACAGCCAGCGGATCACCGTGCGTTCCAGCGCCATGCCCACCAGCGCCGTCACCACGAAGGCAAGCGGCAGCGCGGCCACGACATACCAGTCCAGCCAGCCCGGCAGCCAGGCGCGAAACACGGTCTGCACCACGTAGGTGACATAGGCGCCGATCATCAGCAGCTCGCCGTGCGCCATGTTGATGACGCCCATCAGGCCGAAGGTGATCGCCAGGCCCAGCGCGGCCAGCAGCAGCACACTGCCCAGGCTGATGCCGTAAAAAAGATTGCCGGCCCATTCGATCGTCGCCAGGTGCCGGTCGATCTGCTTCACCGCGTTGGCGGCCGCCTCGCGCACGCCGGCATCAGGTTCCGCGTAGGCCCCGTCGCGGTCCTGGGTCAGCGCCGCCAGCGTGGGCCGGAAGGCCGCATTCTTCGTGTCGCCCAGCACCTGCACCGCATGGCGGCGCTTGGCGGGGTCTTCGCTTTTCAGTTCCAGGTTGGCCTGCGCGATCAGCAGCGCGTCGCGCACGGCCTCGTTCTTCTCGGCCGCCAGCGCCTTTTCCAGCATGGGCAGGCGCGCGGGGTCGCCGGTCTGCTGCAGCCGCCGGGCAGCGGCGAGGCGTTCGTTGGCGTTGTCGGAAAACAGGCGGGAACCCGCCAGCGCAGCTTCGAGGGCGCGGCGCAGGCGGTTGTTGATGGCGATCGTGCCCGCATCCGAAGGCAGGTCCACCGCCGCGCCGGTGGACGGATCGGGGGCTCGGGTCCCGCCGTCGCCGATCAGCACGCGGCCGTCGGCAGTGGCGTAGAGCTGGTCATTGCCCAGCGCCTGCAGCACCGCGGCGGCGCCGGGGTCGGGCAGTTGTCCCAGCGCGGCAATCGCTTGCAGCCTGGCGTCGGTGTCGTCGCCGGCCAGCGGCGCAAGCAGGGCCTGGTCCACGCCGGCGGCGGCCGCGGGAGCGGCCAGCGCCGGCACGGCGATCAGCCATGCCAGGAGGAAACGACGCAAGAAGTGTGCGATTGCCGCGATGCGCATGGCTGCCTTTTCCTTGGGCGGGTTGAGACTGGGGACTAGAGACCTTGCTTGCCTTCGTTACCCGGGATGTACGGACTCCACGGCTGGGCGCGGATCGGACCCTTGCTCTTCCACACCACGCTGAACTGGCCGTCCGCCTTGATCTCGCCGATGTAGACGGGCTTGTGCAGGTGATGGTTGGTCTTGTCCATCTCGATCGTGTAGCCGTCCGGCGCGTTGAACTTCTGCCCGCCCATCGCGGCAATGACCTTGTCGACGTCGGTGGTCTTGGCCTGTTCAACGGCCTGCTTCCACATGTGGATGCCGATGTAGGTGGCCTCCATCGGATCGTTTGTTACGACCGTATTGGCGTTGGGCAGGTTCTTGGCCTTGGCATAGGCCTTCCACTTTGCGATGAACGCGTCGTTGACGGGGTTCTTGACGGACTGGAAGTAATTCCACGCGGCCAGATGGCCGACCAGCGGCTTGGTGTCGACGCCGCGCAGTTCTTCTTCGCCCACGCTGAACGCCACGACCGGCACGTCGGTGGCCTTCAGGCCCGCGTTGCCCAGCTCTTTGTAGAAGGGCACGTTCGAGTCACCGTTGATGGTCGAGATGACGGCCGTCTTGCCGCCCGTGGCGAACTTCTTGATGTTGGCGACGATGGTCTGGTAGTCGGAGTGGCCGAACGGGGTGTAGACCTCGTCGATGTCGCTGTCCTTCACGCCCTTGGAATGCAGGAAGGCGCGCAGGATCTTGTTGGTGGTGCGGGGATAGACGTAATCGGTGCCCAGCAGCACGAAGCGCTTGGCGCCGCCGCCGTCTTCGCTCATCAGGTATTCCACGGCGGGAATGGCCTGCTGGTTGGGCGCCGCGCCCGTGTAGAACACGTTCTTCTCCAGCTCTTCGCCTTCGTACTGCACGGGGTAGAACAGCAGACCGTTCAGCTCCTTGAACACCGGCAGCACCGACTTGCGCGACACCGACGTCCAGCAGCCGAACACCACGGACACCTTGTCCTGCGCGATCAGGCCGCGCGCCTTCTCGGCGAACAGCGGCCAGTTGGAGGCCGGATCGACCACCACGGCCT
>CBHWAL010000552.1:0-2990 GCA_966111495.1 uncultured Achromobacter sp.
AATCGTGACGTGCAATCTTCAGTCGCTGTTACAAAAGTGTCAACCACGAATTCACACGTTCGTGGTACCCGCGCCAATATTGTGGAATGCCGGCCTGCCGCCGGCCTGGCCCTATACAATCCGCCCTATGACTTCCCCCAAGATTCCCGACTCCCTGCGCCGCGTTGTCCTGGCCTCCAACAACGCTGGCAAGCTGCGCGAGTTCTCCGCCTTGTTCGCGCCGCTGGGCATCGAGCTGGTGCCGCAAGGCGAGCTCGGCGTGCCGGAAGCCGAAGAGCCGCACGTCACGTTTGTGGAGAACGCGCTGGCCAAGGCGCGCCATGCCAGCCGCCTGACCGGACTGCCGGCGCTGGCGGACGATTCTGGCCTGTGCGTGGCCGCGCTGGACGGCGCGCCCGGCGTATATTCGGCGCGTTATGCCAAGATGCACGGCGGCGAGAAGACCGATGCGGCCAACAACGCGTTGCTGGTGCGCAACCTGGCGTCCGTCGCCGACCGTAGTGCCTGGTATGTCGCTGTCCTGGCGTTGGTGCGTTCCGAGAACGACCCGCGTCCGCTGATCGGCGAAGGCCTGTGGCACGGCGAGATCATCGACGTGGCCGAAGGCGCCAACGGCTTTGGCTACGATCCGCACTTTTACCTGCCCGACATGGCGCTGACCGCCGCGTCGCTGGATCCCGACGAAAAGAATCGGGTCAGCCATCGCGCCCGGGCGCTGCGCGAGCTGCTCAGCAAGCTGAGCCACGCTTGACCACGGCGCCGCCAAGGCGCCAGGAATTTTTCCGCATGTCCATCACCATACCCATCCGCAACGACATGGGCACGACTAAGTCGCGCCTCGTTGTGCCGGCCGGCGCCACGCTTTCGAGCCTGCCGCCGCTGTCCGTCTACGTCCACGTGCCCTGGTGCGTGCGTAAGTGTCCCTACTGCGACTTCAACTCGCATGCGGCGCCGGGCGAAATCCCCGAACGCGCCTATCTCGATGCGCTGCGCAGCGATCTGGAACAATCGCTGCCGTCCATCTGGGGCCGTCAGGTGATTTCCGTCTTCATTGGCGGAGGCACGCCCAGCCTGCTGTCGGCTGCCGGCCTGGACGAGCTGCTGGCAATGCTGCGGGCTTATCTGAACCTGTGGCCGGACGCCGAGATCACGATGGAGGCCAACCCGGGCACGGCCGAGGCCGGCCGTTTCCGCGACTACGCGGCCAGCGGCGTGACCCGGTTTTCGCTGGGCATCCAGAGCTTTGACGATGCGCAGTTGAAGAAACTGGGCCGCATTCACGATGCCGCGCAGGCGCGCGCGGCCATCGACATGGCGCAGCAGACGGCGGCCCGGGTCAACCTGGACATGATGTTCGCCTTGCCCGGCCAGACGCTGGAGGCCTGTACGGCCGATCTGCGTCAGGCGATTTCGTTCGGGACCGAGCACCTGTCGCTGTATCACCTGACGATGGAACCGAACACGGTCTTCGCGAAGTTTCCGCCCGAAGACCTGCCCGACGACGACACCAGCGCCGCCATGCAGGACGCGGTGGAAGCCGAACTGGCCGCGGTGGGTCTGGCGCGCTACGAGGTGTCGGCGTACGCCAAACCGGGCGCCCGCAGCCGCCACAACATGAATTACTGGGAGTTCGGCGACTACCTGGGGATTGGCCCCGGCGCGCACGGCAAGCTGTCGTTTCACGACCGCATCGTGCGCGAGTCACGTCTGCGCAGTCCGGATTCCTGGATGCAGGCCGCCATGGCGCGCGACGGCAGCCATCTGGCCGAAAGCCGCCAGGTCGGTCCGGACGAGCTGCCGTTCGAGTTCATGCTCAACGCCTTGCGCCTGAAAGACGGCGTGGCCGCCACGTCGTTCAATGAACGCACCGGTTTGTCGCTTGCCGCCATTGCGCACCAATTGGAGGCAGCCTCGAAACGGGGCCTGCTCGACGCCGATCCCACGCGCCTGCGCTCAACGCCGCTGGGCTGGCGCTTCCTCAATGACCTTCAGGAAATGTTCCTGTAAGGTGCAAGCACCAAGATGGGGCGGTCATGCCCCACCTTTTGCACCATGGTGGTGCTACATTCCTCCAAGCCTGACATGCCTCCCCCGGGAATACCGGGGCTAAACCTGGCACGCTTATTGCTTCCCTCTTTTATGCCAGTCGACGGGCAAAGCCCTCGACCCTTTTATCTAATGGAGATGACATGGCAAGCCCGAAAGACGTCCTGAAACAGATCGCCGATAACGAAGTGAAATTCGTGGATTTCCGCTTTACCGATACGGTTGGCCGTGAGCACCACGTTTCCGTGCCCACCACTGCGATCGATGAAGACAAGCTGGAAAGCGGGCAGGCTTTCGACGGTTCGTCGATCCCGGGCTGGAAGGGCATTGAAGCCTCCGACATGCTCCTCATCCCCGACTGCGCCACCGCCAACCTGGATCCGTTCCGCGAAGAGCCGACGCTGATCCTGTCGTGCGACGTGGTCGAACCGTCGGACCTGAAGGGCTATGACCGCGACCCGCGTTCGCTGGCCAAGCGCGCCGAAGCCTACCTGAAGTCCTCCGGCCTGGGCGACACCGCCTACTTCGGTCCGGAACCCGAATTCTTCGTGTTCGACGGCGTGACCTGGAACACCGACATGTCGGGCACGTTCGTCAAGATCAAGTCCGAAGAAGCGCCGTGGTCCACCGGCCTGGAATTCGAAGGCGGCAACACCGGCCACCGTCCGGGCGTGAAGGGCGGCTACTTCCCCGTGCCGCCGGTCGACTCGTTCCAGGACATGCGTTCGGAAATGTGCCTGCTGATGGAACAGATGGGCGTGCCGGTTGAAGTGCACCACCACGAAGTGGCTGCCCCCGGCCAGCTCGAAATCGGCACCAAGTTCAGCACCCTGGTGCAGCGCGCCGACTGGACGCAGATCGTCAAGTACGTCGTGCACAACGTGGCCCACGCCTACGGCAAGACCGCCACGTTCATGCCCAAGCCCATCGTTGGCGACAACGGC
>CBHWAL010000553.1:0-2980 GCA_966111495.1 uncultured Achromobacter sp.
CTGGATCACCCATACCAACGCGCGCACCCACGACATCATTCGGGCCGGCCTTGATCGGTCGCCAATGTACAGCGGCGTCATCGAGGGCGTGGGCCCGCGCTACTGCCCGTCTATCGAAGACAAGATTCATCGGTTTGCCGACAAGCAATCCCACCAGGTCTTTCTGGAGCCGGAAGGGCTGGACACGCACGAGGTATATCCCAACGGCGTCTCGACCAGTCTGCCTTTCGATGTGCAGCTGGATCTGATTCATTCGCTGCCCGGCCTCGAAAACGCCCACATCATGCGGCCTGGGTACGCCATCGAATACGACTACTTCGATCCACGTGGACTCAAGAGCACGCTCGAGACCAAGGCAATTGAAGGGCTTTACTTCGCTGGGCAGATCAACGGCACCACTGGCTACGAAGAAGCCGCAGCTCAAGGCCTGCTGGCTGGCGTGAATGCCGCACTGAAATCGCAGGACCGCGAACAGTGGACTCCGCGCCGGGACGAAGCCTATCTAGGCGTGCTGGTCGACGACCTGGTCACGCGCGGCGTGACCGAGCCGTACCGCATGTTTACGTCCCGTGCCGAATATCGCCTGAGCCTGCGCGAAGACAATGCCGATCTGCGTCTGACCGAAATCGGCCGCCAGCTCGGAATTGTCGACAATACACGATGGGATGCGTTCAACCGAAAGCGCGACGCCGTCGCAGCTGAAGTCGAGCGCCTGAAATCCTCGTGGGTGAATCCGCGTCTGCTGCCGGCTGAGGTGGCCGAACCGCTACTCGGCAAAGCGATTGAACGTGAGTACTCACTAGCAGACCTGCTGAAACGCCCGAACGTAACTTATGAAGCCCTGATGGCCGCCCAAAACGCGGACGGCACGCTGCTCGCCGGCCCGGGCGTCGTCGAGGACGACGTGCTGTCGGAGCAGGTCGAGATCCAGGTCAAGTACGCCGGCTATATCGCGCGCCAGCAGGACGAGGTGCAAAAGCACATCGCCCACGAACAACAGCCGATTCCGGCTGACGTCGACTACGATGCCGTGACCAGCCTGTCGTTCGAAGTGCGCCAGAAACTCAAGACGCATCGTCCGGAAACGATCGGCCAGGCCGCGCGCATTTCCGGCGTCACGCCCGCTGCCATTTCGCTCCTGCTCATTCACCTGAAGCGCCTGCATTACGGCTCGCGCAAGCAAGCGGCATGAGCGCGCCCGCCAATCAGGCCGGCATCGACATGGCCGGCCGACTCACTCGCGCATGCGAGCAGCTCGGCTTGAACGCTGACGATGGCGCGATAGCCAAACTGCTCAATTACCTGGCGCAGATGCAGCGCTGGAATCGCACGTACAACCTGACCGCCATCCGCGATCCGCAGCAGATGCTCGTGCAGCATCTGTTCGATAGTCTCGCGGCCGTGAAGCCGTTCAGCGAGGCGCTGGCAGCGCCCGATGGTCCGGCCAAGGTGTACGACGTCGGCTCGGGTGGCGGGCTGCCTGGCGTCGTCCTGGCCATCATGCGGCCCCAGTGGTCGGTGACCTGCGTTGACGCGGTTGAAAAGAAGACTGCGTTCGTGCGTCAGATGAGCGGCGCGCTGGGTTTGCCCAACCTGCAATCGCAGCATGCGCGCATCGAAACGCTGGATCCCGCCGAGTGCAACATCGTGACGTCGCGAGCGTTTGCATCATTGGATGATTTTGCGCAACTCGCGGGTCGCCACGTAGCCAAGAATGGTACCCTCGTCGCCATGAAGGGCAAGCTCCCCGAAGAAGAAATCCAGGCGCTGCACGCGCGCGGGGAATGGCAAGTCGATCATATTCAGCCGCTCCAAGTGCCGGAGCTGCAAGCAGAACGCTGCCTGATCTGGATGCGCCGCAGTCAAGGAACCCTATGAAGAACATACCCCCCAGCACATCCGCCCGCGTCTTCTGCATTGCCAATCAAAAGGGCGGAGTGGGCAAGACGACGACCGCCATCAATCTGGCGGCGGGCCTTGCCACGCACAATCAGCGCGTGCTGCTGGTGGACCTGGACCCGCAGGGCAATGCCACGATGGGCAGCGGCATCGACAAGAATTCGCTGGAGTCCAATCTGTACCAGGTGCTGATCGGCGAATCCTCCATTGAAAAGTCGCGCGTGAAGTCGGAGTCCGGCGGTTACGACGTGCTGCCCGCCAACCGCGAACTGTCCGGCGCCGAGATCGATCTGGTGCAGATGGAGCAGCGTGAACGCCAACTGAAGGTCGCCATCGACACCGTCGCGACTCAGTACGACTTTGTGCTCATCGACTGCCCGCCCACGCTGTCCCTGCTTACCCTCAACGGCCTGGCTGCCGCGCACGGCGTCATCATTCCGATGCAGTGCGAATACTTCGCGCTCGAAGGCCTGTCCGATCTCGTCAACACCATCAAGCGCGTGCATCGCAATATCAACGACGAACTGCGCGTGATCGGATTGCTGCGCGTCATGTTCGACCCGCGCATGACTCTGCAACAGCAGGTGTCCGCGCAACTCGAATCGCACTTCGGCGACAAGGTCTTCAAGACTGTCGTGCCGCGCAACGTGCGCTTGGCCGAAGCACCCAGTTACGGGATGCCGGGCGTCGTGTATGACCGCGCGTCACGCGGCGCGCAGGCCTACATCTCGTTCGGCGCCGAAATGATAGAGCGCGTCAGGAAGGACCTGAACTAGCCTTCCCTCATGTCCGACGCCGCGCTCTTTTTTCCGACCCAGACAGCCGTTTCCACGCCGCCCGCCGACGTGCGCGATGCGCTGCGCGTGCGGCTGGAAGACGCGGCGCTCAACGCCACCGCCGTGGGCGCGCAGGTGATCTATGATGGCTGGCTGGTGCGTTTCGCCCATTCACCGGCCAAGCGGGTCCGCAGCGTCAATGTGCTGGGGTTATCCACACGTCCTTTGGATGAGCGGCTGGCGTATTGTTCATCGTTGTATGCGCGCCAGGGATTGCCCATGGTGCTGCGCATCACCTCCATCGG
>CBHWAL010000554.1:0-2968 GCA_966111495.1 uncultured Achromobacter sp.
GATCCGCGACATGCTGGAACATCAGTTGCAACAGGTGGAGCCGGTACGCTTCACCCGCGACGAAGCCGAGGCGACCACCGACGAAGGCGGCCTGCTGCAAGGCTGGTTCCGCGTCGACACGAATCTGGCGCGCGGCTACGGCCACATCCGCGTGAAGGACGGCAAGATCTGGACGCTGCTCACGACCATGTCGGAGCTGAAGGGCCACGAGGAACCGAGCGGCGTGCGCCGGCCCATGGGCGCCCAGCACGGCAGCAGCCGCGAGCGCCAGACCTGGCTGGAAAAGCGTGAACGCGAAGCCGCCGAACTGGGCTACGAGACGCAGCCGTATGTGCTGATCATCGGCGGCGGCCAGGGCGGCATCGCGCTGGGCGCGCGGCTGCGCCAGCTTGACGTGCCCACCCTCATCCTCGAAAAGAACGAGCGCGCGGGCGACAGCTGGAGAAAGCGCTACAAGTCGCTGTGCCTGCACGACCCGGTCTGGTATGACCACCTGCCCTACATTCCCTTCCCCGAGAACTGGCCCGTCTTCGCGCCCAAGGACAAGATCGGCGACTGGCTCGAGATGTACACGAAGGTGATGGAGCTGAACTACTGGACCTCCACCGTCTGCGAGTCGGCGCGCTACGACGAGGACAAGCAGGAATGGGAGGTCCAGGTCGTACGCGAGGGCATGCCCGTGGTGCTGCGGCCCAAGCAGCTCGTGCTGGCCACCGGCATGTCGGGCAAACCCAATATTCCCAGCTTTCCGGGGCAGGATGAATTCCAGGGCGAACAGCAGCATTCGTCGCGGCATCCGGGACCCGACGCCTACCGCGGCAAGAACGTCGTCGTCATCGGCGCCAATAATTCGGCCCACGACATCTGCGCGGCGCTGTGGGAAGGCGGCGCCAACGTGACGATGGTGCAGCGCTCGTCCACGCACATCGTGCGCTCTGAAACCCTGATGGACATTGGCCTGGGCGGGCTGTATTCCGAGCAGGCGCTGGCCAATGGCATGACCACGCGCAAGGCCGACCTGACCTTCGCATCCGTGCCGTACAAGATCCTGGCGCAATTCCAGATCCCGCTCTACGAGCAGATGCGCGAGCGCGACGCCGAGTTCTACCAGAAGCTGAAGGCCGCCGGCTTCATGCTGGATTGGGGCGACGACGGCTCGGGCCTCTTCATGAAATACCTGCGGCGCGGCTCGGGCTATTACATCGACGTGGGTGCCTGCGATCTCATCATTGACGGCAGCATCAAGCTGCAATCGCGCACCGACGTCAGCCGCCTGACGCGCGACGCCGTCGTGCTGACCAACGGCGTCACCCTGCCCGCCGACCTGGTGGTCTACGCCACCGGCTACGGCTCGATGAACGGATGGGCTGCGGACCTGATCAGCCCCGCGGTGGCGGACAAAGTCGGCAAGTGCTGGGGACTGGGGTCCGATACGACCAAGGATCCCGGGCCGTGGGAAGGAGAACAGCGCAACATGTGGAAGCCCACGCAGCAGGAGGCGCTGTGGTTTCACGGGGGCAACCTGCACCAGTCGCGCCATTACTCGCAGTATCTGTCCCTGCAATTGAAGGCGCGCCACGCCGGCCTCCCCGTGCGGGTGTACGGGATGCAGGAGGTGCACCACGAGCGGTAGGCGGAACGGATGCGGCGTGGATGCGGGCGCAAGGGCGGCTGCCGGCCCTTGCGCCCGCCCCCGCCGGATAGTAAATTGTTGACACTTCGACGCGCCAGCCGCGCGTTTTTCCGATTATCACCCCAAAAACGGAACGGATTGTCAACACCATGAGCAAAGTGCTCACCCTGCCGGGCACGCCGCCCCCCGACGGCGAAACCCTGTCGGACCACATCTTCCGCAAGATCCAGTCCGCCATCGTCAAGGGCGAAATCGCCCCGGGCAGCAAGATCTCCGAACCCGAGCTGGCGCGCATCCACGGCGTCAGCCGCGGTCCGTTGCGCGAGGCCCTGCACCGGCTGGAGGGCCAGAAGCTGCTGGTCCGCGTGCCGCACGCTGGCGCGCGCGTCGTGTCCCTGACGATCCAGGAACTGGTCGAACTCTACGAAATCCGCGAATCGCTGGAAGGCACCGCCTGCCGCCTGGCAGCCGAACGCATGCCGCCGTCGGAAATCGACGAGCTGCGCGGCGTGCTGGAAGCGCACGAACGCGACGAAGCCTTCCAGGCAGGGCTGGGTTACTACCAGCAGGAAGGGGACTACGATTTCCACTACCGCATCGTCAAGGGCAGCGGCAACCAGATGCTGTTTCGCATGCTGTGCGACGAGCTTTATCAGTTGGCGCGCATGTACCGCATCCAGTTTTCGACGACGCCCAACCGCCCGCGGCAGGCCTATGCCGAGCACCACCGCATTCTGGACGCCATCGCCGACGGCGACGGCGAATTGGCTGAACTTCTGATGCGCCGCCACATCCGCGCGTCCCGCATCAACATCGAACAACAGATCGCGCAAAGCACCCAACAGCGCACGGAGGCATGATGAACAAGTCGTACCGCAAGAACCTGCCCGGCACCCGCCTGGACTATTTCGATGCCCGCGCGGCCGTGGAGGCCATCGCGCCCGGCGCGTATGACGGCCTCCCCTACACGTCGCGCGTCCTGGCCGAAAACCTGGTGCGCCGCTGCGACCACGCGCTGTTGACCGACGCGCTCAAGCAGCTGATCGAACGCCGCCGCGACCTGGACTTTCCGTGGTTTCCGGCGCGCGTGGTCTGTCATGACATTCTGGGCCAGACCGCGCTGGTGGACCTGGCGGGTCTGCGCGACGCCATTGCCGACAAGGGCGGCGACCCGGCCAAGGTCAATCCCGTGGTGCCGGTGCAGTTGATCGTGGACCACTCGCTGGCGGTGGAATACGACGGCAACGACCCGGACGCCTTCGCCAAGAACCGCGCGGTCGAAGACCGCCGCAACGAAGACCGCTTCCATTTCATCGACTGGACCAAGCAGGCCTT
>CBHWAL010000555.1:0-2958 GCA_966111495.1 uncultured Achromobacter sp.
TAGTTTCATGGTAAACCCCTATAATCCGGTTTATCCCTAGTAGAAAACAACTGTTCAAGCCCGTGGAGGCTATTGTTATCAACCCGAACAACACCATTCGCCTGACCGACGAACTCGAGCGTCAACTGATGCTCCAGGCTATCGAAGAACAATTCCGCCCGCATCCGATGCGGGCGTTGGCTGCAGGCCTGCGCAAGCTGGCCCACGGCATCAAGGCTCTGGCCGGCAAGACGAGCGCCAAGAACGCGCATTCCGCTGCCTAAGCTGGGCCCAGGCCTACGGGCCTAACGATTTTCCCCTTGGGGGCTGCATAGCCCCTTTTATAGACCCGCCCTTACCGGCGGGTTTTTTTTGCGCGGGGCGTGGGGGCAACGTTTTATGGATAATAGCGGTCCATGAATGACGCCCACCTCGACGAAACGCCCAATCGACTGCGCCGGTTTGCCTGCATGATGTACGAAGCCGTGCTGCTGTTCGGCGTCGTTTTTCTGGCGGGTTACCTGCTTGATACCCTCACCCAGAGCCGCAATGCGCTGGAATTGCGGGCCGCCCGGCAGGCATGGCTGTTTGTCGCGATCGGCGCCTATTTTGTGCTGTGCTGGCGCCGACGCGGCCAAACGCTGCCCATGAAGACCTGGAACATCCGGCTGGTGGATCGCCACGGCAACACGCCGTCGACCGGCCTGCTGGTCCTGCGCTACGTCCTGGCGTGGCCGCTGGTGCTTGCGGGCGCCGCCGTGGTCTGGGGCGCGGCGCTGGCCACCGGCTGGCCGTCCGTGGACATGTTCATCGTTGCGGCGCCCTTCACGATCTTCATCTGGTCCTGGCTGGATCCCGACGGGCAGTTCCTGCACGACCGCATTCTGGGCACTCGCCTGCGCAACGCGCCGCAAGCCAAGGGCAAGAAGGCGCGCTGAGCCGTATCCGCGTGCGCCGGCACGCCGCCTGACATCGCCGGTTGATGCGGGCCAAGGCGCCCGGCATTTTGGGCGCGCATTCAGAGAGATGACAGCCGCACGCCCAGACACTGAGGCCCCATTTAACTCACGGCTTCATCATCAACATGCGCGCATTCATTTCCCGCCTGTCGCTGGCCCTCGCCAGCGCGCTGTTTTTCCTGCACGCAGGCGCGTCGGCCCAGAACGCATCGGCCCAGCAGGAGATCGAAGCGGCCTCCACGGCCGCGTTCGCCGCCGCCCGGCAAGGTCCGACCGACGTGACGCTGGGCGACCAGGCCACCCTGAAACTGCCGCAGACTATGTTTTTCGTGCCGCGCCCCCAGGCCGAGCGGTTGATGCAGGCCTACGGCAACGGCAAGGATCCTTCGCTCCGGGGCGTCGTGATGCCCAAGAGCGACGACGAAGACTGGGTCGTCACCGTCAACTTCGACAAGGCCGGCTACATCAAGGACGATGACGCCCGCAACTGGAACGTCAGCGAATTGCTGGACAGCCTGCGTGAAGGGACCGAAGCGTCCAACGAGGAACGCAAGAAACGCGGCTTTCCCGAGCTGACGGTGGGCGGCTGGGTGGAGGCGCCCAAGTACGACAGCAACACGCAGCGCCTCGTCTGGTCTGTGGCCGCCAAGCACAAGGACGCCGCCGCCGAGGAAGACGCCACCGTCAACTACAACACCTATGCGCTGGGCCGGGACGGCTACATCACGCTGGATCTGATTACCGAGAAGAACAAGGTGCCCACGGACAAGGCCGCCGTGCTGGCGCTGCTGGACAACCTGCACTACGTGGAAGGCAAGCGCTACGCGGATTTCGACGCCTCGAGCGACAAGGTCGCCGAGTATGGCCTGGCCGCCCTGGTGGCGGGCGTCGCCGCGAAGAAGCTTGGCCTGTTCGCGGTGATCGCGGCGTTCCTGGCCAAATTCGCGAAGGTGGGGATCCTGGCCGCGGCAGCGCTGGGCGGCGGACTGTGGAAACGCCTGAAGGGCAAGAAGGCCACCGGACAGTCCTGATCCGCTGGACCGGCGGTGCCTGCGCTTCCCTGGCCGCGCGCACCGTCACAACCGCGTCATGGATTCGTCACGCGCGCGTCATCGCTAGGTGGTCTCATTCTCAAGCATGACCACAGCCCACAGGGAAGCGACCGTGAACGAAATCCAACCGACGCACTGGCGCGCCCTATGGATTTCCGATATTCACCTGGGCACTGCCGGGTGCAAGGCGGAATTCCTGCTCGATTTCCTGGATCACAACGATTCGGACACCCTTTACCTGGTCGGCGACATCGTCGATGGCTGGCAGCTGCGCAAGCACTGGCACTGGCCCCGGGCGCACAACGACGTGATCCAGCGCATCCTGCGCAAGGCTCGCAACGGCACCCGGGTGGTGTTCATCCCGGGCAACCATGATGAATTCGCGCGTGAGTTCGCCGGTTTTGCCTTCGGCGACATCGAGGTCCTGGACGAGGACGTGCACGTCACGGCCAAGGGGCTGCGGCTTCTGGTGTTGCACGGGGATCAGTTCGACGGTGTCATCCAGCACAGCCGCTGGTTGGCGCACCTGGGCGACGGGCTCTACCAGTTTGCGCTGTGGATCAACCACCATTTCAACCGCCTGCGTCACCGGCTGGGCATGCATTACTGGTCGCTGTCGCAGTACCTGAAGCACAAGGTCAAGAACGCGGTGTCGTTCATCACCGACTTCGAGGAGGCGCTGGCCGGCGAAGCCCGGCGGCGCGGACTGGACGGCGTGGTCTGCGGCCACATCCACAAGCCCGAACTGCGCGACGTGGGCGGCATCCTGTACTGCAACGACGGCGACTGGGTCGAAAGCCTCTCGGCGCTGGCGGAGACGCACGACGGCCAGCTCCAGCTCCTGGACTGGGCAGTGCTGCAGGGCGAACGCCAGCGCGACCCGGCCAACCGCCCGCCGCGGTCCCTGACGCTGCCCGCCCTGCCGTCCGCGCTGCGCCGTCAAGGCAAGCACCCGTGATAACCCGTAT
>CBHWAL010000556.1:0-2956 GCA_966111495.1 uncultured Achromobacter sp.
GCCTTCTCGGTCGGGATCTCGCCGACCTTGACCGACAGCGTCATGCTCTTGCCCTTGCGCCAGACTTCCATGTCGGCACGCGTGCCCGGCTTGGTCTCGCCGACGATACGCGGCAGGTCGGACCAGCGCTTGATCGGTTCCTTGTTGAACTTCAGGATCACGTCGCCCGGCTGCACGCCCGCCTGTTCGGCAGGACCCTCGGCTTCGACGCTGCTGACCAGCGCGCCTTCCGCCTTGGGCAGGCCGATGGCTTCGGCCACATCCTTGCCGACTTCACCGATCTGCACGCCAACCCGGCCACGCGTGACCTTGCCCGTCGTGCGCAGTTGGTCCACCACGCGCATGGCTTCGTCGATCGGAATGGCCAGCGAGATGCCCATGAAACCGCCGCTGCGCGAGATGATCTGGGAATTGATGCCCACGACCTCGCCGTCCAGGTTGATCAGCGGGCCGCCCGAGTTGCCGGGGTTGACCGCGACGTCAGTCTGGATGAACGGCAGGTATTCGCCGGTATCGCGGCCAATGGCGCTGACGATGCCGGAAGTGACGGTGGAATCCAGGCCGAAGGGCGAGCCGATGGCGAGCACCCACTGGCCCTTCTTGAGCTTCTTGGGATCGCCGATCACCAGCGGCGTCATGTCCTTGGCTTCGATCTTGATGAGCGCCACGTCGGTGCGCTCGTCCGTGCCGATGACCTTGGCCTTGAACTCGCGTCCGTCGGTCAGGGTGACATAGATGTCCGTCGCATCAACGACCACGTGGTTGTTGGTCAGGATGTAGCCGTCATCCGACACGAAGAAGCCCGAGCCCACGCCGCGCGGCACGGTGCGCTCTTCAGGCGGCGTCGGTTGCGGACGCTGGCGCGGATTGGGCGACTGCTGGCCGGGCGGCTGGAATTCGGGACCGAAGAACCAGCGGAACAGTTCGTAGGGATCGCTGCCGCCAGGACCATTGCCCCCACCTCGCACGGGAACCGTGGCGGTCGTGCGGATGTTGACGACAGCCGGATCGGCCTTTTCAACGATGGCCGTGAAGTCGGGCAATCCGACCACGGCAGGCGCCGTCTGCGCCACCGTCACCGGCACGTAGGCGGTGGACAGCATCGTCCCCGCCGCGACAGCCGCCAGAAAGCGCCGGAAAAAAGCGTTCGAGACCGTCATTGCTTTCATATGTCACTCCGAAATTGCTGCTTGCGGAACGGCGGGAATTATTTGGCCCCGCCCTCCGCGGGTGCGGGTGCGGCTGCCGCGGGTGCGGGTGGCACGTACTCAGTGGCCTGCGCAAGTTGTTCCAGCGTGGCGGCGGGCACTTCACCCACCGCGGTCAGCCAGAAGTCCGCAATGCGTGCGCCATAAACATTGATCGCGCCGCGCTGGGACGCGCCGTGCGCCGGCTGGTGATTGCGCTGGCTGTCATAGGGCTCGATGAAAACCGAGATCGCTGCCAGGCCGTCGGACAGCACCATCTGGCTGACCGGCAATCCGCGCTTCATGGCGCGCGTCACCTGCATGATCGTCTTGAAGCCGTTGGGCGCTGGAATGCGCCAGCCCTGCGCCGCAAGGTCCACGGGCTGCATGCTGGCCTCGAGCACCTTCCAGTCGCGGGTGTTCCAGCGCGAGGACAGCGATTGCGGATCCACTTCGGAACCGAGCCGCAGCGAGGTGAATGACACCTGCTCGACCACGCCGCGTGCGGCGTTCAATGTCTGGGCCTTCAGCAGCAGATTCGTTTCGACGTCCGCGCACAGGCGATAGCCGTAGCGCAGCTTGTCCAGCGGTTCGATCGTGATGAGCCGGCATTCGCGGCCCGCGACGCGGTGCGGCGTGGGCTCGGTGCGGATCTTGTAGTGTTCCGACAGGTTGGCCGGGTCACCCAGCAGCAGACCGGGGAAGCGATCGCCACGGCGGCGCTCGACAAGCACGGTCTTGCGTTCGGGGATCAGACACTGCACGTCGTCGTTGTGACGCAGGTATTCGCGCGGCTGGCCGTCAAGGATTTCGAGGCGTTCGCGCTCGCCGGTGCCGTCAAGAACGTGCACGAGGCGCGAGGACTGAATGACGTCGCCTTGCTGATACATGAAGACGCCAGCGTAATCCTGCTTGCGCGCGGCCTGCTGAATGCGCGTGAGAAGCTGCACGACATCTTCGGTCTGGCCGGCCGGCGTGGCGCCAGCAGCGGCCGCGGGACCGTGCGCGGCGAGGAAAGCAGTCAGGAGCGTGGCAGCGAACCAGCCGGCGCGGTGAGCCTGCCACGAGGCAGCACGTCCCAGCACCGGCCAGCGTGATGGAAGCACAAGCGCCATCAACGTCCCGCTCCGACATCGAACGACACCTGACGGACCGCGCTGGGGCCGGCCATCTGGCGATGGGCCTCCAGGTAGTCGCGCAGGCCCGAGTCGTCGGAGGCCGAGGCCGGCGAGCTGGCGTCGGCCAGCACGCGCACATCCGTCGCGGGCGAGCCGGTGACGTACGGCTGCGCCACCCACGCGACCGTTGCCACCGCGGCGGCAACCGCCAGGCCGGACAGGCCCATGCGCAATGGCGAGCGGCGCCGAGGCGCCGCTACGATGGGCAGTTCCGCGTCCAGCGCGCGCGCCAGGCGGGCCGAGAAGGCCGCGCTGGGCGTCAGCGCCAGATCGGAATTGCGCAGGGAATCACCAATCAAATGATAGGTGTCCCAGGTCTGACGTCCTTCTTTGGACAACAGACTGGGAAGAATATCGTCGGAATCTTCTCCGTCCATCCAGGCGGAAACCGATTCCTCCCAGGAGGACTCGGCGATCTCAACGGATTTGGCTGCTGTTTGCATGACTGCCACTCCTTACCAGCGACGCTCGACATCGGTGTCGAGCAATGGACGCAACTTGGTGGCAATGGCTTCACGCGCACGAAAAATGCGGGAGCGCACCGTACCGATCGGGCAATCCATGCTCTGGGCGATGTCTTCGTAACTCATA
>CBHWAL010000557.1:0-2951 GCA_966111495.1 uncultured Achromobacter sp.
CCTGAAGGCGAAGGCCCCTTGCAACGCGTCATCCTGGAATGCAGCGGGCTGTCGCGGCCCGGTCCGATCATCGCGTCGCTCGCGGATCCGGAACTGGCCAGCCGTGGCCTGCGGCTGACGGTGGTCTGCACCGACGATTGCGCGCGCGATCCCGATGCGCTGGCCGAGATGGACGAGGCCATGGCGCAGTTCGGCGCGGCGCATCGCATCGTGCTGACCAAAACTGATCTGCTGCCGGCCGTGCCCGGCGCGCTGGGCGCTCGCGCGGCGCGCGCCGAGGCCTTGAATCCGCTGGCCGCCGTTGTCGCGGAGCCAGATCGCAACCGCGCCGTGCAGGCCGCGTTCGCGCCGTCGCTAGGCACGTCCGACCTGGCGGGCCTTGCGGCGCGGATGCTGTCGGCAGGCGGGCAGGGCGCGGCGCATCCGCGCATTCGCGTGATGGCGGCGCGCGCGCAGGCCGGCATCAGCTGGACCGATTTTTCCGAATGGCTGGACAACCTGGCCGGGCTGTGCGGCGACCGCCTGCTGCGCGTCAAAGCCGTGGTGCGTGTCAGCGATTGCGAGGAGCCCATCTTGATCCAGTCGGTCGGTTCGACCTTCAGTCTGCCGCAGCGGCTGACGCGGCAGCCCGACGCGCGCGACGCGATCATCGTGATCGCGCGCGACATCGAGGCCGAAGAAATCCGTGCCTCCGCGCCGCATGCGCCGGTCGACATGCTGGTCTGAACACCGTTGAACCCAAGGCCGCGCGGCCAGACTGGCCTGCCGCGCGGTGCATCGTAGCTAGTCGTCAGTTCCCTTCGATACGAGGTTGTCATGCAAGAGAAAAACCTGAATCGCCGTGGCTTCATCAAGACCGCCTCCGGCCTGGCGCTTGCGCCCGCCCTGGGCTGGCTGCCCGGCATGGCCAACGCCGCCGAAAAGGAAATCGTGGTCGGCACCTGGGGCGGCGATTACCAGAATCTGCTGCAGCAGATCATCAACCCCATCGTCGCCAAGCAGGACGTAAAGGTGGTCTACGACACGGGCAACGCCGTCGGCCGCGTCACCAAGCTGCGCGCGGAAAAGAACTCGCGCCGTGGCAGCATGGATGTGGCGTTGCTGGGCGAGGTCGACATGTATGACGCCGAGCGCTCCGGCACGCTGGAGCCCGTGGACGTCAAGAAGCTGCCCAACCTGGCCAACGCCATCGACACGCTGAAGACGCCGTACTCGATTCCGCACATCTTCAGCGCGATGACGCTGGTCTACAACACCGAGAAATTCCCGACGCCGCCCGATTCGCTGCAGGTGTTGCTGGATCCCAAGTGGAAGGGTCAGGTCGGCTTCTCCGACATTCTTTATCTCTACAACTCGGTCTTCGTGGGCCTGGGCGCGGACGGCACCACCAAGGACTTCGAGGGCGGCAAGCGGTTCCTGGCCAAGCTCAAGCCCAACGCGCCGCGCATCTATCCGTCCAATGAAGCCGTGGCCGCCGCCTTCAAGTCCGGCGAAATCGCGATCGCCGTCATGTGGAAGGCGCGCGCGCTGCAATGGAAGGACAGCGGGCTGCCGCTGGGTTTCGTTATCCCGAAGGAAGGGTCGGTGCCGGTGTCGTTCGAAGCCGCGGTTGCCAAGAACAGCCGCAACAAGGATGCGGCGTGGGCGTACCTGAATGCCATGCTCGATCCCCAGGGCCAGATCGGCTTTGCCGAAAAGATGGGCTATGCGCCCACCGTCACCAACGCATCGTTGCCTGAGGCGTTGAAGCGCGTGGGCTTCTCGGATGCCGAGGTCAAGCTGCTGCACGCGTATGACCTGAAGGCGCTGACCGAAAAGAAGGCGGACATGCTGGAGTTCTGGAACAAGGAGTTCAAGGCGGGATGATCGCGGTCGGGGCGCCATGCCCCGCTTCGCGCCACTGACCGCATCACCGAAGCGCGATTCCTACGAGGGAATCGCGCTTTGTCGTTTTTGAATGACGGCGCATGGGATATGAAATGTTATATCATCCGACTTCCGATTTGTAATGATATAACATCCGAGAGAGTAAAGATGAACGGTAAGAAGCTGGGGATGGGGAAAGCGCCGCTAGTGTGCTCCTTGATGCTGATGGCGCCCGTCGCCCAGGCGCAGACCGAAGGCGAGAAGCGGGCGCAGACCGTGGCGCCGATCACAGTCTCCGCCAATCCGCTGGGCCTGGACCTGAACAGCACCACGCTGCCGGCGTCGGTGCTGGAAGGCGATGCATTGATCGAGCAGCGCAACGGCACGCTGGGCGAAACGCTCAAGAACCTGCCGGGCGTCAATAGCGACACGTTCGGCGGCGGCGCCAGCCGACCGGTGATCCGCGGACAGACCGCGCCGCGCGTGAAGGTGCTGTCCGACGGGTCCGAAGTGATGGACGCCTCGGCCATCTCCCCTGACCACGCTGTCACTGTCGAACCCCTGTTGGCCGACCGCATCGAGGTGCTGCGCGGCCCGGCCACGCTGCTGTACGGCGGCGGCGCGATTGGCGGCGTGGTGAACGTGGTCGACAAGAAGATCCCGACCGAAGTGCCGGAAAAGGGCATCGCGGCTGAAGCGGAACTGCGCGGCGCCACCGGCACCAAGGAGCGCGCCGGCGCGGTGGGCATTACGGCGGGCGAAGGCCAGTTCGCGGTGCGCGTCGAAGGCATGAAGCGCCGCACCAGCGACTACGACGTGCCGGACTGGCCCGGCGGCAAGCTGGAAGGCTCGTACAGCGAGTCGACGCAGGGGTCGGTCGGCATGTCGTGGATCACGCCGCGCGGCTACGTGGGCGTGGCCTTCACGCATCTGCAAAGCGAGTACGGCCTGCCCGGCCACAACCACGAATACGAAGGCTGCCATCCGCACGGCACGCATCTGCACTGCGGCGGCCATGACCACGACCATGGGGACGAAGGCGAGGAAGACCACGACCACGATCACGAACATGGCGGCGTGCCCTA
>CBHWAL010000558.1:0-2948 GCA_966111495.1 uncultured Achromobacter sp.
TGATGGCCATGCCGGTCGCCATGCCGCGGCGGTCCGGGAACCACTTGATCAGCGTGCTCACCGGCGAGATGTACCCCAGCCCCAGCCCGATGCCCCCGATCACGCCCGACCCCAGCCATAGCATCCACATCTGGTGCAGGTAGATGCCGATGGCCGAAATGACCAGGCCGCCGCACCAGCACAGCGCCGACACCACACCGGCCTTGCGCGGGCCGGCGCGTTCCAGCCAGCCGCCCCACAGCGCGGCCGAACACCCCAGCAGCACAAAGAACAGGGTGTACATCCACCCCATGGTCGAGATCTTCCAGTCACAGCTCGTGGTGAAGAGCTCGGCCGCGAGGCTCATGTCGGGCGGGCAGGCCAGCGGTTTCGCGCCGCCCACCACCTTGGACAACGGCAGCCAGAACACGGAAAAGCCATAGGCCATCCCGATGCACAGGTGGATGGCCAGGGCGGCCGGAGGCACCAGCCAGCGCGAGAAGCCCGGCCCCGCGATGGTGCGTTCTTTGTCGAAAAAACCCGGCCTTGAGCCGGGCAGGTCCAGGGTGGCGCTACTTTCCATGATGTCTCCTCAGGGGTGCGGCTTTATAGCGTGCGTAGCCCGGAAAAGCCCGGTGACGCCGCCTCTTTTATGGATCTGTTGCTGTCCTGCCACTTCGGGGTGGGCCGTCATGAGGCGGCCCGGGTGCGCTATGCGACGCGCGCAAGCGGGGTAAGGCGCTCGCGATGTTGGGTGACCGCCTGCAGCACCAGCGGATGCAGTTGTTCCTCGCCGGCATCCCCGTCGGGGCTGCGGGCCAGGAAGTCCAGCAATTCGTTGCGCATGCGCGGTTCCCAGAATTTCTGGATGTGATTGGTGACGCCTTCCAGCGCCTCGGGCCGGTCCGGCATGGCGTCGAAGAACTGGCCGATGCGGTTGGCCATGCGGATCAGGTTGACGATTTCCATTGCTGTCTGGCGTCCGGTTCAGGTGAGGATGCGTTCGGGGTGGGTGTAGATGGCGGCGTCGCCATCGCGCGTGAAGCCCAGCAGCGTGACGTTGGCGTCGGTGGCCAGGCGGATGGCCAGGGCGGTGGGGGCGGAAACCGAGGCCAGCACGGCGACGCCTGCGGCTGCGGTTTTCTGCACCATCTCGAAGCTGGCGCGGCTGGACACCACGACGATGCCGTCGCTGCCATTGACCGCCTGGCGCGCCAAGGCGCCGGCCAGCTTGTCCAGCGCGTTGTGGCGGCCGACGTCTTCGCGCACCAGGGCCACGGCGCCGTCGGCGCCCGCCCAGCCAGCGGCGTGCGTGGCGCCGGTAATGTCGTGCAGCGTCTGGCGCGCGCGCATGTCGCGCATGGCGGCCAGCACGGCCTCGATGCGGACCGGCGCGCCATTGGTTACCGGCGCCACCGGCCGCAGCACTTCGGGCAGCGTTTCCACGCCGCACAGGCCGCAGCCGGTGCGTCCAGCCATGGCGCGGCGCCGCGTCTTCAGGTGCATTTCACAGGCGGACGAGATCTCCAACTGCACGACGATGCCGCCGCATTGCGGCAACAGGTCGATGCCGCGCACGTCGCTGACGCTGCCGATGATGCCTTCGGACAGCGAGAAGCCCACGGCAAAGTCTTCCAGGTCCGCTGGCGTGGCCAGCATGGTGGCGTGGCTGATGCCGTTGTATTCCAGCGCCACCGGGGTTTCCTCGGCCACGTAGTCGGTCTCGGCGTCGGGGGCGATGGCCCCCGAACGCACGCGGATGACCTGAGTCGGCGTGCAGTCGGGGCGGGCGGTGGTCGGCGTAGGCATGGGATCCCTGGCGTGCTGGCTGTCGGTTACTTCCCGGTCAGCGCCGCCTCGGACTCGCGCGAGCGTTCGCGCAGGAGCTTTTGCTGGATATCCGCAAATCGCGACCATTGCCGCTGCCATTCCGACGGCTGCGACACGCGCGTCACCTGCACGGCCGTGACCTTGTACTCGGGGCAGTTGGTCGCCCAGTCGGAGCTGTCGGTGGTGACGACGTTGGCGCCGGACTCGGGAAAGTGGAACGTGGTGTATACCACGCCCGGCTGCACGCGGTCGGTCAGCGTGGCGCGCAGCACCGTCTCGCCTGCGCGGCTCTGGATGCCGACCCAATCGCCCTCGGCCACGCCCCGGTCCTCGGCGTCTTGCGGATGGACTTCCAGCACGTCCTCGCCATGCCACATCACGTTGGGCGTGCGGCGGGTCTGCGCGCCCACGTTGTATTGCGACAGGATGCGGCCCGTGGTCAGCAGCAACGGGAAGCGGCGCGTGCTGCGCTCATCGGTGGGTACGTACTTGGTGATCATGAAGCGGCCCTTGCCGCGCACGAACTGGTCGATGTGCATGATCGGCGTGCCGTCCGGCGCGTCGTCGTTGCACGGCCATTGCAGGCTGCCCAGCTTGTCGAGCTTGTCGTACGTGACACTGGCGAACGTGGGCGTAAGCCGCGCGATCTCTTCCATGATCTCGCGCGGGTGCTTGTAGTTCATGGGGTAGCCCAGCGCGTTGGACAGCGCCACCGTCACTTCCCAATCGGATTTGCCGTTCTTGGGCTCCATGACCTTGCGCACGCGCGAGATGCGGCGCTCGGCGTTGGTGAAGGTGCCGTCCTTTTCCAGAAACGAGGAACCCGGCAGGAAGACGTGGGCGTATTTGGCGGTCTCGTTCAGGAACAGGTCCTGCACCACGATGCACTCCATCGCCGCTAGCGATGCCGCCACGTGCTGGGTGTTGGGATCGGACTGCACGATGTCCTCGCCCTGGCAGTACAGGCCCTTGAACGACCCGCCCAGCGCGGCCTCGAACATGTTGGGGATGCGCAGGCCGGGCTCGGGCTGCAGCGTGACGCCCCAGTCCTTTTCGAATTGCGCGCGCACGGTGTTGTCGGAGATGTGGCGGTAGCCGGGCAGTTCGTGCGGGAACGAGCCCATGTCGCACGAGCCCTG
>CBHWAL010000559.1:0-2946 GCA_966111495.1 uncultured Achromobacter sp.
TACCAATTGCACGAAATGCAGCGCGCGTTCCTGACTCCGTTCGCTGCATTCACGGATGCCGGTTCTCAGCTGTTCTCCAGCCCCTACAGCCCGCTCGCCTACACCCCGATTTCCCGCCAGATGGCCGCGGGGTACGAGCTGATGACCCGTATCGGCAAGGAATACCAGAAGCCCGCCTGGAATCTTCCCTCCACCCAGATCGCCGGCAAGTCCGTCCGCGTGATCGAAGCCGTGGCCCTGGACAAGCCGTTCTGCCGCCTGGTGCACTTCCAGCGCGACGTGCGGCTGGCCGGCAAGAACGATCCGAAGGTGCTGCTGGTTGCCCCGCTTTCCGGGCACCACGCCACCCTGCTGCGCGACACCGTTCGCGCCCTGCTGCCCCACCATGACGTCTATGTCACCGACTGGGTCGACGCGCGCATGGTGCCGCTGGCGGCCGGCCCGTTCCATCTGAACGACTACGTGCGCTATGTGCAGGACTTCATCCGCCATCTGGGCCCGGACGTGCATGTCATTTCCGTTTGCCAGCCCACGGTGCCGGTGCTGGCCGCCGTGTCGCTGATGGCGTCCGCCAACGATCGCTGCCAGCCGCGCAGCATGGTGATGATGGGCGGCCCCATCGACCCGCGCCAGTCGCCCACGCAGGTCAATCGCCTGGCCACCACCAAGCCCTATTCGTGGTTCGAGAACCAGGTGATCCACCCCGTGCCGCCCCGCTATCCGGGCGCCGGCCGCCGGGTGTACCCGGGGTTCCTGCAGCATGCGGGATTCATGGCCATGAATCCGGACCGCCACATGAAGTCGCATTACGACTTCTACCTGGATCTGCTGCGTGGCGACGACAGCGACGCCGAAGCGCATCGCCGTTTTTACGACGAATACAACGCGGTGCTGGACATGCCGGCCGAGTTCTACCTGGACACGATCCGCATGGTGTTCCAGGACTTCTCGCTGCCGAGCGGCACCTGGGAAGTGGACGGCAAGCTGGTCCGCCCGGCCGACATCAAGGACGTCGCCCTGTTCACCATCGAAGGCGAACTGGATGACATTTCCGGACAGGGCCAGACGCGTGCCGCCATCAAGCTGTGCAAGAACATCCCGGCCGACCGCAAGTCGCATTACACCGCGCCGAACTGCGGCCACTACGGCATTTTCTCGGGCCGCCGGTGGCGCGAAATGATCTGTCCTAAAATTGCCGAGTTCATCCGGCAATCGGCTTGACGACGGTCCCACGCCGGCCGCCGGCAACCTGATCCGTACCCCCGGGGCCCGAGCGGCCCCTTTTCATTACTGGCTTTACATGTCCTGTCGCTCACTAGCCGACCGCGTTGACGCCTTGCTGCCTCAGACGCAATGCACCAAATGCGGTTATGACGGCTGCCGGCCCTATGCCGAGGCCATCGCCGAGGGCGCCGTGCCGATCAACCGCTGTCCGCCCGGCGGCGACGACGGCGTC
Source organism: uncultured Achromobacter sp. (assembly GCA_966111495.1). Taxonomy (GTDB): domain Bacteria; phylum Pseudomonadota; class Gammaproteobacteria; order Burkholderiales; family Burkholderiaceae_B; genus Achromobacter. The sequence goes on from CBHWAL010000559.1 coordinate 1,457, forward strand.
GCGCAGTTGTCCGCGCTGCTCGGCACGCCCCTTCTGCCGCTTGATCTGTCGCGCGGCGAACCCGGCCCGCTGCTGGTCGCGCGCATCGACGAATCGCATTGCATCGGCTGTACGCTGTGCATCCAGGCCTGTCCGGTCGACGCCATCGTCGGCGCGAACAAGCACATGCACACCGTGCTGGATGACTGGTGCACAGGTTGCGACCTGTGCGTGGCGCCCTGTCCAGTGGACTGCATCGAGATGGTGCCCGCCGGCCGCGCGTGGACCAGCGAGGACGCCGCGATCAGCCGCCAGCGCCATCGCAACCATCAGGCGCGCGCCGAGCGCCTGGCGGCCGACAACGCGCGCCTGATGGCGCCGGAAATACCGGATGCGCCCGTCCCCGCGGCGCCCGCTTCCGAGGACGCGCAAAAGGAGGACGCGCAAAAGGAAGACCGCAAGCGTTCCGCCATCGAATCCGCGCTGGCCCGCGCCCGCGCCCGCCGCAATCCCACGCAGTCATGAACGCCGCCAAACGCCGAGAAATCTTTGCCCGCCTGCATGCGGCCAACCCTACCCCCACCACCGAGCTGGAATACGACACGCCGTTCCAGCTGCTGATTGCCGTGCTGCTGTCGGCGCAGGCCACGGACAAGTCGGTCAATATCGCCACGCGCAAGTTCTTCCCGCAGTACGGCACGCCCGAGACGCTGGCGGCGCTGGGCGAGGAAGGGCTGGCCGATTACATCAAGACCATTGGCCTCTTTCGCACCAAGGCGAAGAACGCGATTGCCACCTGCAAGATCCTGATCGAGCAGCACGCAGGCCAGGTGCCGCAGACGCGCGAGGCGCTTGAAGCCCTGCCCGGCGTGGGCCGCAAGACTGCCAACGTGGTGCTCAACACCGCGTTCGGGCAAGCGGCGATGGCAGTGGACACGCACATATTCCGCGTCTCCAATCGCACAGGCATCGCGCCCGGAAAAAACGTACTGGAAGTCGAGCTGAAACTGATGAAGTTCGTGCCGCAGGAATATCTGCTGGACGCGCATCACTGGCTTATCCTGCACGGCCGCTACGTCTGTGTGGCGCGCAAACCGAAGTGCCCGCAATGCGGCATTTCCGATCTCTGCGAATTCAAGCAGAAAACCCCTGCGTAAAGCATTCGGCGTCTGCACGCGGCGGCGGATTATGCGAGCGGAAAACCGGGTTTTCCCTCGCTTAATCCCGCGTGACATCTTGATGACGATCAACGCGTAATTGCTGCAACGCATTTCCATATTGGAGAGGCTTTCTCCCCATGCGGGCGCCGCATTGTCGGCATGCCGACAATTGCCCTTTCCGCAGTGCAAAACCTATGACAAACCCTCATGGAATTTTGATTGCGACGTCCGCATACTCGCCGGCAACTCATAAGAAAACTGCGCACGAAAACAGTTTTCGAACCCTGCGGGGGCCTGACGCAATGACGCCAGGCAGAGACCATATAAATACAACGCTGGTGCAGCGAACAT
>CBHWAL010000560.1:0-2915 GCA_966111495.1 uncultured Achromobacter sp.
CCGAAGGGGCGCGAGATGCCCGGGGGCACACCCAGTGCGATCCAGGCCGCTTCGATCAGGATGGTGCCAGAGCCACAGAAGGGGTCCAGGAGCGGCGCGGCCGGGTCCCAGCCCGCCAGCGCCAGCATGCCGGCTGCCAGGTTTTCGCGCAGCGGCGCCTCGCCCTTGTCCAGGCGCCAGCCGCGCTTGAACAGGGATTCGCCCGACGTGTCCAGGTAAAGCGTGGCGGTGTGACCCGTCAGAAAGAGGTGCACGCGCGCGTCCGGCCGCACGGTGTCAATGCTGGGGCGCTCGCCTTCAAGCTCGCGCAGGCGGTCGCAAATGCCGTCCTTGGCGCGCAGGTTGCAGTACTGCAGGCTCTGCACCGGGCTCTTGATGGCCGAGGTGTCCACGCGCAGCGTCTGTTCGGCGCCGAACCAGCGTTCCCAGGGCGTATCGCGCGCCAGATCCAGGATGTCGTCTTCGTGCGAAATTTCGGCATGCGCCACTTGCACGAGGATGCGGGTCGCCAGCCGCGAGTACAGGTTGGCGCGCTGGATGCCCGACCAGTCCGACGTGAACGAGCAGCCTGCCCGGCCGGCCTTGGCATCTTCGTAGCCGAGCGCCTGCATTTCGGCGGTCAGCGCTTCTTCCAGGCCTTGGGGGCAAGGGGCGAAGACGGTGAAGATTTCTGCCTGGCGCGGCTCGCGGGGGCGGCGGCTGCGGACTTCGGCGCGGGGAGCAGCGCGCTCGCGCGGCGCGTCCGACTCGTCCGCGAAATCGGCTTCGTGTGCGTCGTCGGGTTCTGCCGTGTAGTCGGGTTCCTGCGCAAATTCGGGGGCAGGGCCGTCGTCTTCGAACGGATCGTAGAAGCGGCCGGCCGGCGTCGCCGGTGCAATGTACTGGTCGTCGCGCAGGCGCGGCGCGCGCTGCGGGGCGCGTCCGGCGCGCGGGCCTGGAGCGTCGTCGCGGCGGCTGTCGTCCGTGCGGGTGCGGTTGGACGCGTCACGGCGCGCCGAGGGACGGTCGGATTGGCCGCGATCGGAAGGGCCACGGTCATGCTGGCTACGGTCGGACGGACCGCGATCGTACTGGCCGCGCTCGGCTTGCCCGGGTCGCGATTGACCGGCTCGCGACTGTCCCGAACGCGACGACGCGCCGCGAGCGGGCGCATCGCGGCCAGCGCCGGACGGCCTGCGGGCGTTGCGGGCCTCTTCTTCCTGGCGCCGCTGGAAGCCCTCGGGGTCCTTCTGGCGTTCGGGGTTGGCGCGGGCGCGCTCGATGTGCGCGACCAGGCGCGCGCGGGCGCCGGTGCGGGTGCGTTTGGCCGCGCCCTCGGCTTGAGCGTCGCGGGCCGTTTTCTTGATCGTCAGCGTCTTGCGCGGGCGGTCCTGTTCATCAGAGGACATACGAATCCTGGCGAATGTGCAAAGGTAGGGGTATCAGAAGGGTTTGACGACGACCAGCGCCACCACCACCAAGAGCAGCAAGACGGGAACTTCGTTGAACCAGCGATAGAACTTGTGCGAACGGGTGTTCTTGCCCTGTTCGAATTTGCGCAGCATGAGGCCACAGGCGTGATGGTAGCCGATGACGAGCAGCACGAAAAAGAGCTTGGCGTGCATCCAGCCGTTGCCGGGACCCACGCCGATGCGGTAACCCACGTACAGCCACATGCCAAAAATGATGGCCACGACCGCCAGGATGGTGGTGAAGCGGTACAGGCGGCGCGCCATGCCGAGCAGCGTTTCCTGGACGGCGGTATCCGAGGTTTGCGCGAGATTCACGAAGATGCGCGGTAGATAGAACAATCCGGCAAACCAGGAAGCGATGAAGACGATGTGAAAGGTCTTGACCCAGAGCATGGCCATGGCGCGATCCGATGGAGGAAAGCCGCATTGTATGCGCCGGTGTCAGACACCTCTCAGATCACATACAGATCCATGTATTCATGCACCGGCATTGCTTCCAGCGTCTCCTGATCCAGCGACGCCGCCAAAATGCGTTGCTGCTGGCGCGGCGGAAACACGCGGGCGAGGTTGGTGCGGAACTTGGCTTCCAATAGCGGGATGCCGTCGGTGCGGCGGCGTTTGTGGCCGATGGGGTACTCGCAGACGATTTCATCCAGTGCCGTGCCGTCGTTGAACTGCACGGTCAGCGCGTTGGCGATCGAGCGCTTGGCGGGGTTGTGATAGTCGCTGGTGAACGCGGGGTCTTCGACGCAGACGATCTTGGCGCGCAGCGCGTCGATGCGCGGATCTTGCGCGATGGCGTCTTCGTAGTCACCCGCGGTCAAGCGCCCGAACAGCACCGGCACGGCCACCATGTACTGGATGCAGTGGTCGCGGTCGGCGGGATTGTTCAGCGGCCCCTTCTTGTCGATGATGCGGATGCACGCCTCGTGCGTGCGGATCCGGATCTGCTTGATGTCGTCCGCGCTTTTGCCCCGCGATTTCAGCAGATCGTGGATCTGCATGGCGCATTCCACGGCGGTCTGCGCATGGAATTCGGCCGGAAACGAGATCTTGAACAGCACGTTTTCCATCACGTAGCTGCCGTAGGGCCGCTGGAACTTGAACGGCTGGCCCTTGAAAAGCACGTCGTAAAAGCCCCAGGTCTTGGCTGTCAGCACAGAGGGGTAGCCCATCTCGCCGGTGCGCGCGATCAGCGCCAGGCGCACGGCGCGGCTGGTCGCGTCGCCGGCGGCCCAGCTCTTGCGGCTGCCGGTGTTGGGGGCGTGGCGATAGGTGCGCAGGCTCTGGCCGTCGACCCAGGCGAGCGACACGGCGTTGATGACTTCGTCGCGGGTCAGGCCCAGCATCTGCGCAACCACGGCCGTGGACGCCACCTTTACCAGCACCACGTGGTCCAGGCCCACCTTGTTGAAGGAGTTTTCGAGCGCGATGCAGCCCTGGATTTCGTGGGCCTTGATCATG
>CBHWAL010000561.1:0-2896 GCA_966111495.1 uncultured Achromobacter sp.
CTTGGTGACCATGCCGGTCGTCATCCAGAGCCAGAAGCGGAAGAAGTGCATGACAGCCGGATGCAAATCCAGACCGCGGTGCGCTTGGCTGCGATGGAGAAAAACCGTGACCGCAACAATCGTGATGTGCGTCACGACCAAAGTGAAAACGACGATCTGCCACCAAGTCGCTTGGGTCAGGCCGCCGGCAATGAAGGAGAGGATGTAATCCATAAAGCTGTTATGAGCCTCGCATGAGAAGGTGGCTGAAAGTTTAGCGTACCTTAGCCGTCTGATGACAATCTAGTTTCAAAATAGTTATTGAGAGAAATCAAGGACTAAGCGGCGGTTTTGAGCCAAAAAGCCGCGCTCGACGCGCTTTGGGCGCGCGCAGAGCCTTCACTTGTGCTGCTGCGGCGGCTTCGCCCAGAGGGGGACAGCATGAATTTCGCAGTCGCACCGGGTTTTGGCACCATTTGGCGTTTAAAGTTCCGGTCAGGCAAACCCGCGGTCTTGAAGGCGCCACGATACCGGGGCACACTGCACGCCGTTCCGCCTGCCAACTGTCTCATTTCTCCCACGAATGCCGCCCAACACAATGCGTCACCGTTTTCTAACTGCCCTGACCGTGCTCGGCGTGGCGATGTCGGCCCCAACTTTTGCGCAAACGCTGAAGTCCGGGGACGTCGCCGTGCTGGCTTCCTACTATGAGATCCGCGGTTCGGATTGCCTGGCGCTACGGGCGCCGCGCGTGTCGATTACGCAGATGCCGACGCTGGGCAAAGCCAGCATCCTGCAGACGCGTGGGCAGTCCAATAATTCCGGGCGATGCGCGTACAAATCGGTGCCGGTGGCCCAGGTGGTCTACCAGGCCGACCAGCCGGGTTCCGACACGCTGTCCTGGGAAGTGAAGTACCAGAACAAGACCATCGGAACCCGCCGCTACAGCGCGACGGTGGGGGTTACACCGGCTCCTTGACCTCGGTTTCCTTGACGGCAGGGGTTTTCACTTCGGCGTCTTCGACCACGGCTTCCTCGGCCGTGACGGTCTGAGCTTCGGCTTGAACGTCGGCTTCGGCTTCAGCGCCGTCGGCCGCGTCGACACGGTCGTCCTCGTCGGCGAGGTCGGCTTCAGCAGCCTCGGCGGCATCCGTGCTGGCAGCCTTCTTCTTGCGCTCGAAGACGGCGGCGAAGAAGCCATCGGTGCCGTGCAGGTCGGGACGCAACTGCACGTACGGGCCTTCCAGCTTCAGAGCCTCGCAGCGGGCGCCCAGGATTTCGGCGGCGTCCACGCGTTCAAAATCGGGGTGGCTGGCCAAAAAGCGCTCTGCCTGGACTTCGTTTTCTTCGGCCAGCAGGCTGCACGTGGCGTAGACCAGTCGGCCGCCGGGTGCGACGCAGCGTGCGGCGCTGTTCAGGATGCGTTCCTGGAGCTGGCCCAGTTCCGCCAGCGCCTCGGGGTGCTGGCGCCATTTCAGGTCCGGATTGCGGCGCAGGGTGCCGATGCCGCTGCAAGGCGCGTCAACCAGCACGCGCTGGGCCTTGCCGGCCAGGCGCTTCACGCGGGCGTCGTTTTCGTTGTCGATCACCACCGGCACCACGTTCGAGAGGCCACTGCGCGCAAAACGGGGCTTGGCGCGCGCCAGGCGGGCCGCCGAGACGTCGAAGGCGTACAGCCGGCCCGTCGAACGCATCAGGGCGCCGAGAAGCAGTGTCTTGCCGCCCGCGCCCGCGCAGAAATCGATGATCATTTCGCCGCGGCGCGGGGCGACCAGAAGCGCCAGCAACTGGCTGCCTTCGTCCTGGACCTCGATGCTGCCGTTTTCGAATTGGGGCCAACGGTTGATGGCGGGCCGGCCTTCCATGCGAATGCCCCAGGGTGAAAAAGGCATCGCCGTGGGCTCATAACGGCCCGCGCCTTGTTGCAGTTCCGCCAGCATGGCGTCGCGCTCGGCCTTGAGCGGGTTCACGCGCAGGTCCAGGCTGGCCTGGCGGTTCAGGGCCTCGACCAGCGTTTCCGGGCTTTCCATGGCGCTCAGGCGCTCGTCCAGCCAGTCGGGGATGCTGCCGCGCACGGCGCGGGGCAAGGTGGCGACGTCGATACGCGTGACGCGTTGCAGCCACTCGGCCTCGGCAGCGTCCATGCCTTCCTGCAGAAACTCGGCGCCCAGGGTCGCATTCAGGCCCAGGATGGCAAGGCGGCGCGATGCGGGGCCGACGCCGCTTTCGCCGTACTGGCGGTAGCGGCGCAGATGGCGCAGCACGTCATAGACGGCCTCGGCGACTTCGGAACGGTCGCGCGCGCCCAGGTTCGGGTGATGGCGCAGCCAGTGCGACAGCGCGGCGTCTGCCGGATAGGTCCACTGCAGGATTTCACCCAGCACGCGCTGCACCTGGTCGATGCGGATGGCCGCGTGCGACAGGCGGGGACGGTTGGACTGGGGCTTTTGCGGCGCGTGATCACGGTCGCCACGCTGGCCGCCGAAGGACGAGCGGGAGTCCGGGCGTCCTTGCCCTTCGCCGCGATCCTGGCTGTACGAATTGCGTTCGCCGCCTCGGCTTTCGCCGCGATCCTGTCCAAAGGAGCCGCGACCTTCGCGGCGGTCCTGGCTGTACGAACCGCGTTCACCGCCACGACCATCGCCACGCTGGCCGCCGAACGACGAACGGGAGTCCGGACGTCCCTGACCTTCACGGCGATCCTGGCCGTACGAATTGCGTTCACCGCCACGGTTTTCACCGCGATCCTGTCCAAAGGAGCCGCGACCTTCGCCGCGTTGGCCGCCAAACGACGGGCGGGAATCCGGGCGTCCCTGGCCTTCGCGGCGGTCCTGGCCGTACGAACCCCGTTCGCCGCCACGGCCTTCGCCGCGATCCTGACCGTAGGAGCCGCGACCTTCGCCGCGTTGGCCGCCAA
>CBHWAL010000562.1:0-2895 GCA_966111495.1 uncultured Achromobacter sp.
GCAGGAACTGGCTGCCGCCCGCGCTCACGGCCTGACCGACGGTGGAGAACTGGACTACCCGCCCGTTCAAGGCTGATTTTTTCGACCTGACATCTATCTATAACTAGATAGCTTGAACCCAACATCGACGCAGCAATTGCAGTGCAAACCAAACTGACTGGAGATTTCTCATGAAGACCCTCGTATCCGCCCTGATCCTTTCCGCCTCTTTCATCGGCGCCGCCCAAGCTGGCGAACTTGACTATCCGCCCGCCCTTGAAACCCAAAGCACGGTGACCCGCGCTCAAGTGCAGCAAGAACTCGCCGCCGCCCGCGCCAATGGCGAACTGGTGTCCGGTGAGGAAGGCTACGCCGCCACCGCCTTTGCCCACGCCGGCGACAAGACTCGCGCTCAGGTCAAGCAGGAACTGGCCGCTGCCCGCGCCCAAGGCCTGACCGAAAGCAGCGAACTTGCCTACCCGCCCGTGCAAGGCTGAAGCAGATGGCAATCAAAGCGGACCCCGGGGACGGGATCTGGTCCCGGCCGGGGTCCGCTGGCACTGTCGGCGGGCGTTGAGCGGCCTTTTCGGAGATGCCGATAAGGGACCGTCCCAATGACGAACCGACCTATTAGTAGGTAATATGCAGCCATGGATACCCCGACTTCCAACACCACTCGCGAACTGCTTCTGGCCCACGCCGAGAAGCTGATCCGTATGCGCGGATGCAACGGCTTCAGCTACCGCGACCTGGCTGAACATGTGGGCGTCAAGACGTCCAGCATCCATTACTACTTTCCGGGCAAGGACGACCTGCTGTACGAGGCCGTCGAGGCCTACAGCACGCGCGCACTTGGCGCGGTGCGCGGGATCGACACCGCGCAACCGGCGCAGGCGCAGCTCGAAAAATATCTTTCCATGATGGAATCCGCCGCCTGCGGCTCCGGTGAACTCTGTCTGGGCGGCATGTTGGCCGCCGACGTGATGAGCCTGTCCGAACGGGTCCGCGGCGCATTGCAGGGATTCTTCCGTGCGCACGAAGCGTGGCTGGCCCGTGTACTGGCCGAAGGCGCGGCGCAGGGCACGTTGAAGTTCTCCGGCACGCCCGAAGCAGCGGGGCGTGCGGTGTTCGCGACGATCCAGGGCTGTCTGCTGGTGTCGCGCCTGTTCCAGCAGCCGCCGGCGTTGTGCGAAGCGATCAGCGCGCTTTACGTCGAATGCGACGGCAAGACGGGCCACGGCGCCTGAACGCCACGCGCTGACTAGACTGTTTCACCTTTCACGGCCGCCTTGCTGATGCAGGCGGCCGTTATGTTTGCGCGTGTCGTTTGCCCGGCGCCGCTTCACGCCAACGCGCGCGCCATGTCCGTGCTGGTGCGCTCCTGCACGCCGAGGTCCCGCATGCGTTGCAGAAAGCTCGACTGCGCGTGGGCAAAGCCCGCGACGGGGCTCATGCAGTCCGTCAGCAGCACGATGCGCGACAGGTTGCCGCCGGGCAGATGCTCGGCCAGGTGTTCGACGGTGGCCTTGACGCAGTGGCTGCCCGCCTCGCGGTTGAGCTGGCTGCGCGGATCGTCGGCGTCGGGCACCTCGGCCATCAGCGCGCTGTAGTGTTCAGTCCAGGGGTTGGCGCCCTTGGGCACCTTGCGCACGATGAACTGGCGGTCTTCTTCCCAGCGTCCATAGGCGGCGCGCACGTCGGGATGCACGTTGTGGCCCCACGTGCCGATTTCGCAATGCACCGGCCACGCCATCAGCGTGTAGCGGCCGCGCGCTTCGAGTTCATCCAGGTAGTTGAGCGTGCGTGGCAGGTCATCGTCGTGTCGCGGCACGAATTCGCCGGCGCGCAATTGCGCTGCCGTGATCGGCGTGAATGGCGCAACCGGATCGCCGTTGCCCGCGCGCCAGAACGTGGGATGCGCGATGTCCAGACGGTGGTGCGAATCCAGCGTGACCGTGATCGACGAGAGCGCGGGGGCGGTGGCGTCGATGAAGCGCGCCAGCCGCTGCATGTCTGCATGGGCGCCTGCGATGGGCAGCGCGGGCGCGACCGCCAGTCCGGTCAGCGGGTCGATGGGCCGGTACGGCTCGGGCAGGTCGCAGAAATCGTTTTGCGGGTCGACGATCAGCAGGTGAGTGGAACGCGGCATGATGGGTGGGCGGGTGAAGTCAGAACAGCACGAGATCCTCGGCGCGGTCAGGCAATTGGCGCAGCAGCGATCGCCACTGGCGCCATATAACGGACGATACGCCTAACGCGCCAATCGTAATAAGAATCCACATGACCTGCTCCTGTCAATATTCGCACGGTCGTGCGAAATGTAGTGAAAGCAAAGCCGGCGCGACGCCGGCTCGGGGTGGGACTACTCGATGTACTTGAAGCTGCGATACGTGGAGATCAGGCGCTCGTAGCCGGCCTTCACGCGTTCGTGCGCCTTGGGGTCGCGCAGGAATCGGGCGTCGTGCATCAGGCCGATCATCAAGCTATAGACCTCGAACACGAGTTGCTGCGGGTCCGTGTCGGGACGCAGATGGCCGGCCTCGAGCGCCTGGATCACCGTGCGCACCATCGCGGCGCGCCAGCGCTTCAAGTTGTGTTCCAGCACCGAGCGCAGCGGCGAATCGACGTCGTCGTATTCAAACGCGCCCGCCACGTAGATGCAGCCAGTGAGCGTTTCGACATTGCTGGCGCGGTCGATCCACAGCGACACCAGGGCATTCAGGCGGGGCAATCCGCGCGGGTAGGCCATGGCCGGGGTGAAGACCGCTTCAACGAAGCGCCGGTCGTATTCGTCCAGCACCGCCTGCTGCAGGGCTTCGAGCGAGCCGACGCGCGAGAAGACGCCGCTCTTGCTGATGCCGAGCCGTTTGGCGACCTGGCCCAGCGAGAGGCTTTCCATGCCTTGCGCGGCGGCCA
>CBHWAL010000563.1:0-2894 GCA_966111495.1 uncultured Achromobacter sp.
CCGCGCGGCGCCGGCGTGCCCGGCGAGGAAGAAAGCTGGGATCTGGGCACCGGCGCCGGCTTTTATGTCGACGCGACCACGCCCGCATGGCGCGACCACTACCGCATGTATAGCTACGTCACCCAGGAGCTGCATGGCATCGTGACCGGCGGCGCGCTGCCGGGCGATCCCTCGCGGACCGGCATCTTCGGGCACTCCATGGGCGGCCACGGCGCGTTGGTGCTGGCGCTGCGAAATCCCGGTAAATTCCGTTCGGTCTCAGCGTTTGCACCGATCGCGGCCCCCAGCCAATGCCCGTGGGGCAAGAAGGCGTTCGGCGCCTATCTGGGCGCGCAAGTCGAGGACTGGGCGGCCTACGATGCGTCGGCCTTGATGCGCGGATTGCAGCAGCCCTTCCCCGGCGGCATCCTCATCGACCAGGGCGACGCCGACCAATTTCTGGCCGAGCAGTTGTATCCCGAGGTATTCGAGGCTGCCTGCGCTGCCGCCGGACAGCCGCTCACCTTGCGCCGCCAGGCCGGCTACGACCATGGCTACTACTTCATCTCGACGTTCATCGAGGATCACATCCGGTTTCACGTCGAGCGGCTTGGAAAACCGGGCGCCTGAAGACGCGCTTCTATACTGGGAAGCCTGCCGCGGCGGGTGGCGGCTTCCTGCGCCCGCCGCGCTGCACACCGCGGCGGCTTGAATAGGAACGCCTGATTTGATCAACGGAATCGCTCCCTTCGCCTGGATCCTGCTGGGCGCCGTCATCGTCCTCTTGCCCGGCATCGTCATGCTGCTGGGCCGGGGCGGTCCCCGCGACGAGCGGGGTCGCCGCATGTTCCAGTTCCGGCCCGTGCGCCGCGCGTGCGGCTTGCTGCTGGTGTGCCTGGGATGCGTATCGGGCCTGCTCGCGCTGTCGCTGGTGCAGTTCGTTCGCCTGACCACCGACCAGCCGGTCGCCCGCATCGACATCCGCCAACAGGCCGAGGGCCAATTTCAGGTCAACGCCAACGCCCCGGGCATCGGCGACAAGCAATATGTGCTGTACGGCGACCAATGGCAGATCGACGCCCGTGTCGTGCGCTGGAAACTGCCGGCGCTGATTGCAGGCGTGCCGCCGCTGTACCGGCTGGAGCGCCTGTCGGGCCGCTACAGCGACGCCGCCCGCGAAGCCACGGCTACGCGCTCGGTGCATTCCCTGGATGACTGGCCCGCGCCGGACCTCGGATCCCTGAAGAAAAGTTTTCCGAACTGGTTCCCCTTTGTCGATGTCCAATTTGGCAGCGGCGCCTACATGCCCCTGTTCGACGGGGCCCGCTATCAGGTCTTCATGGACCCGCGCGGCGCGCTCTTCATCCGTCCGGACGGCGAAGCCACCGCCGAAGGGCTGAAGCGGCTGGGCTGGTGACGCTTCCTGGCGCACCAAATAAATGGGGACGCGCCACGGGAATGAAACTTTGACGCGTCGCAACAGTCGAATTAGCACTCCTATTACTTGAGTGCTAACATCGAATTCATGTCGTTATCTCGCTATCCGGAGACCCCCGCTATGAAGCAACCCAGTACCTCGTTGACCGCCTCCGGCAACGCTCTGGCGTTGGCCATCGCCAATCCGGGCGCTCTCGGTACGATCGACGCTTATATTTCCGCGGTCAACCGCCTGCCGGTTTTGTCCGCGGATCGCGAAACGGAACTCGGCCGCCGCCTGCGCGACCAGGAAGATCTGGGCGCCGCCCGCGAGCTGATTCTTTCGCACCTGCGCCTTGTTGTGTCCGTGGCCCGTCAATATCTGGGTTATGGCCTGCCCCACGCCGACCTCATCCAGGAAGGCAACGTCGGCCTGATGAAGGCCGTCAAGCGTTTCGACCCCGAGCGCGGCGTGCGCCTGGTGTCGTTCGCAGTGCACTGGATCAAGGCCGAAATCCACGAATACATCATCCGCAACTGGCGGCTGGTCAAGGTCGCCACGACCAAGGCGCAGCGCAAGCTGTTCTTCAACCTGCGCAGCATGCGTCCCGACGGCCAGACCCTGGACCCGGATCAGGTCGACCACATCGCTCGCGAGCTGAACGTGCGTCACGAAGACGTGAGCGAAATGGAAGTCCGCATGTCCGGCCGCGACATGTCGCTGGAAAACCAGGACGATGACGACGACAGCTACGCGCCGATCGCGTATCTGTCCGACGAGGGCCGCCAGGAACCCACGCGCGTGCTGGAGCGCGCCGCGCGCGATCATCTGCAAAGCGCCGGTCTGACCACCGCGCTTGAAGCGCTGGATCCGCGCTCGCGCCGCATCGTCGAAGCCCGCTGGCTGCAGGACGACGGCGGCGCCACGCTGCACGAGCTTGCACAAGAGTTCGGCGTGTCGGCCGAGCGCATCCGCCAGATCGAAGCGGCGGCGCTCAAGAAGATGCGCGGCAACCTCGCTTCGTGATTGCTGATCCTCGCATGACAAAGGCCGCACGTTGCGGCCTTTTTCTTTGGCGCCCGACATCACGCGCTTCTGCAGCGGGCGATCCCTGACGGTAAGCGGTCAATAAATTGATACAAATTCGGGGTCAAATTTTCTGCGATCGCAGAAACTTAATGGGGAAGGCGCCGCCTAACTTCATGTAGACCGCGAACTTCGGTTAGCAGTCTTGTCATCCGTCTCGGCTTCTCCTCTTTCCCCTCCCCTATGAGACGGATGCTTGCGGGGCACCTAGCATATCGGTGCCCCGTTTTTTATGCGCGCTCGGAACGCAGCGCCCATAAAAAAACGGCGCCTGTTTCGCGCCGTCCTTGGAGAGATCAAGCCGCGCGCGCGCTGTCTGGCGCTTGCAGCGCGGTGTGCCACAGCGCGTCCTGCACGCGGCGCACGCCGGTTGCCATCGACCCATCCTGATAAAGCTTGATCCACCGGTAGC
>CBHWAL010000564.1:0-2889 GCA_966111495.1 uncultured Achromobacter sp.
TCAGGGTCCAGATACCGGCGACGACCCACCAGATGTAAGGATTGACCTTCTGCGCCATGTCCTGGGTGGGTTGGCCCAGGGTATGCAGGAAGTCGTAGTTCATGCGCTTGCCGAAATCCAGTATCCACGAGGCGATCAGATACCAAAGGACGATGGCGACGGCGATGACTATCGCGCGCACAACGATTCGGGGTAGCGCCAGTTTGAGCAGGGTCTGGCCGATAAGTCGGCTGTCCTGGCGAACGCTTGCGGGCGAAGTCAGATTCATCATGCAAAATATTGTACCTATGACCCGTCCAATTTTAGAACTGCGGCCTGGCCAGCACCTGACGCTGACCCCACAACTTCAGCAATCGATCCGGTTGCTGCAGCTGTCGACGCTTGACCTTGAAGCGGAAATCTCGCAAGTGCTGGCCGAGAATCCCTTGCTGGATCGGGAGGACGAGCCGTCGTCGGCCGAGGCGGAGGCGCGGTCCGAGTCCGAGCGCGAATCCTCCGTGCAGGACGACGAGCCGGCGGCCGAGCGCGAAACGCCCATCGACGAGATGCCGGGTTCGGGCGGCGTGTACCCCGATGACGACGCCAGCCTGCCCGAGGCGGCGCGTCCGGATACCCTGCGCGAGCACCTGCTGGGCCAGCTTGCCCTGACCCGGGCGGCCCCGCGCGATGCCGCGCTGGCGTCCCTGTTGATCGACGAACTGGACGAAAACGGCTATCTCGGATCGCCGCTGGACGAAATCCTGGGCTGGCTCCCTGCCGAAATGGAGCCCGACATGGACGAGCTGCGGGCCGCGTTATCGCTGCTGCAGTCGTTTGATCCCGCAGGCATCGGTGCGCGCGACATGGCTGACTGCTTGCACCTTCAGTTGCGCAATCCTGACCTCGCCCGCATGCCCGAGGCAGCGGAACCCGCCGTGCTCGCCTGTGCGCGGCGGATCTGCGTCGAGCACCTGCCCCTGCTCGCGACCGGCAACGCCGCGCGCCTGTGTGCGGCGCTCGGCTGCGACGAGCCCACATTTCGCGCGGCACATTCGCTGATTCTGCGCCTGGAGCCCCGGCCCGGGCGGGCATGGACGGTGCCGGCGGCCGAATACGCGGTGCCCGACGTCATCGTGCGCAAGACCCGGCGCGGCTGGCAGGCCACACTCAACAGCGCCGCGGTGCCGCGGCTGCAAGTCAACGGCCTGTACGCGCAGATGCTGAGCAATCAGAAAGAGTCCGCGCACGCCGGGCTGCAGGCCCAACTGCAGCAGGCCAAATGGATGATCCGGAATGTGGAGCAGCGTTTCGACACCATCCTGCGCGTGTCGCAGGCCATCGTTGAACGTCAGACCGCATTCTTCAGCCAGGGCCCGGCGGCCATGCGACCGCTCATTCTGAAAGACATCGCCGGCGAACTGGGTTTGCACGAGTCGACCATTTCACGCGCCACGACGCAGAAGTACATGCTCACTCCGTTTGGTACGCTGGAGCTCAAGCGCTTCTTCGGCACGGGCGTTTCGACCGAAGGCGGCGACGCCACGTCGGCGACGGCGGTTCAGACCTACATCCGCCAGATGGTGGCCGACGAGAATCGCGCCAAGCCGTTGTCGGACAGCCAGATCATGCAAAAACTGGCCGATCAGGGGATAGTGATTGCCCGTCGGACGGTGGCAAAGTACCGCGAAGCGCTGCGGATTGCCCCGGCCGCGCTGCGCAAGGCGCAAGCCGCGGCGCGCTGAAATAAGGGACAAGCTTCGGCAAATTTGTCCCTGTTTTCAACGGCTTGCGTGATATCTCGGTTGCAAAATTATTTGCGCAAGGGACTTGCCAGGGCTTGAATAATTTTCGATAATCATTCGCATGTACATTTGCGTATGTAATGCCATCACCGAACGCCAAGTCCGCGCCAGCGTGGACGCGGGCGCGACGTCGCTTTCCGACCTGCAGTTCGAGCTGGGCGTGGCCACGTGCTGCGGCTGCTGCGCGGCAACCGCCGCCGAATACCTGCCGGGCGGCCGCTGCTCCAGCGTGTGCGACGTGCGCTCCATCGCAGTTCCGGTCAATGCTCCCGCCCTCGTTGAATCGGCTACGCCAGCTGCCAACAGCAGCTTCCCGATTCCGCTGGTCGCCATCGCCTGAGCATTGGTGTCACTTCCGGCTCGCTGCCTTCATGCGGCGAGCCGCGTCATTTCCTTCTCGCAAAATTCCCTGATATCCATCGCTAGCTGACGTGCCGGCTCGCGCGCGTTGCCGGCCACGCATAGCGCCAGTTCCGACGGCGGCACGGCGGGCAGTCCCACGTCCAGGATCCGGTGCCCGGCCGCGACGCAGCGGCGTTCCAACAGTGCGATGCCCAGCCCGCCCGCCAGCGCGGCCTGCACGCCCGACAGGTTCGGGCTTTCGTAGGCAATGCGCCAGCGGCGGCCGGCGGACTCGAGCGCATGGATGGCGCGATTGCGGTAGATGCAGCCCTGCGGAAACGCCACCAGCGGCACGGGGGCCTCTGGCGCCAGCGGCGCCCGCACCGACGCGCTGCCAATCCAGTGCAGCCGTTCGGGCCATGTGGCCAGCGCTGTGCCAGCGCCCGGTTCGCGTTTGAGCAGCGCCACGTCCAGATCCCCGCGCTCCAGGCTGCGAGTCAGCACCGCCGTCAGGTCGCAACGCACCGACAGTTGCACCGCAGGCCTTGTCCGGGCGAAGTCGGCGACGACGGCGGTCAGCGCATCGACCGCAAAGTCATCGGGAATGCCCAGGCGGATCACGTCCACACGCTTGCGGCCGCTGACGGCCTCCCGGACCTCGGTAGACAACGCCAGCATCCGCCGTGCATAGCCCAGAAGGCGCTCGCCTTCTTCGGTTAACTGGACCTGCCTGCCTTCGCGCAAGAACAGCGGGCATTCCAGCGTC
>CBHWAL010000565.1:0-2885 GCA_966111495.1 uncultured Achromobacter sp.
CCAATGACGACGGATGCGGTAGCGGGCGCGGCGGTGACGATACTTGCTGCCATCGCTCCCGCAAAAACTACGTTGATGAACTTCATTGGTTTCCTCGGACTATAAAGGGGTCGTGACTACTGATCCGGGCGGCTTCATTGCAATTCAATGGTCAGGCCAGGTGGCTTACTGATAGATGATGGTGTACTTGGCGGTGGCATTCACGGCACCGGGTCCCGCCTGGTCGAGCGCGAAGTACTGGGCGATGTACTTGAGCGTGGCCTCGCCGCTAGTCAGGGAAACGGGCTTGGAGTTCTGGGCTCCGTCAGCGACGGTGACGTTGATGGGCGTCTCGTCGCCGTTCAGGATGCGGACTTCAACGTTATCTGCACCGCCGGTGGCGATCGTCAGGTTGCCGGTGGCGGCATTGCCGTTGGCGCCGGGTTCAAAGAGGGTGTGGACCATGCCGGTATCCGGCGTGCACGCCGTCAAACGGATGGTGAAAGGCGTGTTGCCGGCAGTTTGGCCCTCTGCTGCCAGGGCTTCGATGCCAACCTTGGGCATCAGGACGTTGAAGTTCTTGTTGCCGGAGTCGTTGCCGTTGATCGTGCACGTGTTTGCGGATACGGCACCCGTAAAATTGATGGTGCCGTCAATGGCGAAGGCGGGTTGCGAAAATGCAGGAGCAGCTCCGATGGCCATCGCGATAAGAATTTTTGAATTCATGATGTTAAGAAATCACTGATAGTTGGAAAGCCGCGTGTCGTTGGCGCTTTCAAGTGTTGACCTCGAACTTCTTCGACGGTGTTGATTACAGTGGATTGCCCAACGCCCGTCTTTAATAAAATTCTTAAAATCGTCTGGCGAAATTCTGCCGATGACATCCTTCCCATGATTCCGATAGCACTTCCCAGCGCCAATTTTTTTATTTTTCTCACTGCCGGCTTCTTTGCCGGATTGTTTTTGCTGGGATGGGCGCTTGTCCTGGCCGTCAGCCGCGGCGCGCGGCGCACGGTGCGCAAGTACTGGAAGACGTCGGCCTTGCTCTGCGTGGTGCTGCTGGTTCCGTTCAGCTTTTATGCGTGGTTCCAGGCCATGATGTGGCAGCTCGAGCGGGAGATCGAACGCGGCGAAGCGGCGCGCAATGTGACGTTGCAGCAGCCCACGACGGTAAGCGGTGTCGAGATGCCGGCGGGAACACGCCTGAAGCTGCAGGACGAAGGCAAGTTGGAGACCTACGTCGAGGCCAGTTTTCCGCAAGCCGTGTCCATGCTGGGTGTGGAGGCGACCTGGGTGCGGCGTTATCTCGATGCCGAGTACGAAAAGGAAACGTACGCGCTGTTGGGCAGGCATCCGCGCTCGGTCATCCTGCGCGGCGCCGGCGTGCAGGCCGTGCAAGGCTGGCGTTGCGATGCCACGCAGGACATCAAGTTCGACGTGACGCCTGACGGCGCCATCAAGGCGTTCGAGGAATGTGTGCTGGCGCAAGGCAACCGGGCCGGGGGCCTGGAGATTGCGCCGGGCGCCGTGCTGCGCGGGTCGGACGGCACCGTCTATGTCGATGGGTCGCGCGACCCGGACCGTTGGCGAGTGGAAGTGAAGGGCGAGACGGCCGTGCAGGTGTTCGGGCTATATCTGAGCCGGCCCAGCCTTTACCTGGATGCGTCGCGCGAAGTGCTGCGGGTCACGAATGCGGAGCTGGCGTGCAGCACGCCGTTCGGCGGCCTGACCTATGCCGCCGGCACGCAATTCACGACCGCACGGCGCAAGTCTGCGGGCGAGCGCGATCCGTATCCCGGCGTCCTGGTGTTCTCACCGTGGAACGGACAGGCCGCCAAGCGGCCGGGACATGAGGACGTGCCCGAGGGCCAGTCCGTGATGCAGACGCTGCAGGGCGAGGTCATCGACATCGTGGAGAACGAAGCGGCGGGCGTGTTCCGCTTCGACACGTTCATCGTGGATGGCAAGGAGCCGGAACGCCCGGCGCGGGCGCGCTGCCCCTAGCAGCCGGGGTCCGCCGACTCGTCAGTAACCGATGCCCCGCGCCATCAACACCGCGAAGAGCGGCAGGAAGATGAACAGGTGCGAGGCGATCATCACCCAGCGGCGCGCGCGTTTGATCTCGGGCAGGGCGGGGACGAACTCGGGCTGCTGGCGACGTTGCTTTGCCCAGCGCAGGAACGTGAGCGTGGGCGGGATGGAACAGAGCGCGATGACGACGAAGAGCGAGATCTTGGCGTGGAACCAGGGATTGCTCATGTAGAACACTGCGCCCTTGGCGCCCAGCGTCAGCCGCAGCACGCCGGTGACGAGGACCAGGATCGCGGACACGCCGTAGAGGCGGTCGTAGATGATGAGGCGTTTGACGCCGGCCGGCGTCAGGTCGGGCCGTAGCAGAACGGCTTCGGCGGTCAGGACCACCACCAGTACGAAGATCGCCAGGTAATGGAACCAGGCATACATTGCATCGGCCAGCATGTCGTCTCCAGGTAAAGGACAAGCTAGGTTTTACCATCCCGAATGAAAACGGGCGCCCCGTTTGGGGCGCCCGCGTGTCTGCAACGAGACGGTGCGATCAGCGGCGGCGCATCTTGGCTTCTTCCGCGGCTTCCTGCTGCGCGTCCACCACGGCCAGCGCCGTCATGTTGACGATGCGGCGCACGGTGGCGCTGGTGGTCAGGATGTGCACGGGACGCGCGGCGCCCAGCAGGATCGGACCCATCGCGACGCCATTGCTGCCGGTCATCTTCAGCATGTTGTACGTGATGTTGCCGGTGTCCAGATTGGGCATGACCAGGAGGTTGGCACGGCCCTTGAGCGTGCTGTCCGGGTAGGCCAGGACGCGGATTTTTTCGGACAGGGCGGCATCGGCGTGCATTTCGCCGTCGACTTCCAGATCGGGCGCG
>CBHWAL010000566.1:0-2874 GCA_966111495.1 uncultured Achromobacter sp.
CTATTCAACTTATTAGATGAAAAGGGAGGATTACTCATGGACTTGAAGATCTTTGACCGGATGGAATCAGAGGTGCGGGGCTACATTCGGTCGTTCCCCGTGATATTCAACCAGGCCAAGGGCTCCACGCTGATCGATGAGGAAGGCACCGAGTACATCGATTTCTTCAGCGGCGCCGGCACGCTGAACTATGGCCACAACAATCCTGTTCTCAAGGAAAAGCTGCTGGAGTATGTGCAGGCGGACGGCGTCGTCCACGGCCTGGACATGGCCACCAGCGCGAAGAAGCGTTTCCTGGAGACGGTGGATCGCGTGCTGCTCAAGCCGCGCAACTGGCAGTACACCCTGCAATTCACCGGCCCGACCGGCACCAATGCCGTCGAAGCCGCGCTGAAGATCGCGCGCCAGGTCAAGGGCCGCCCCAACGTGATCTCGTTCACGCACGGCTTTCACGGCGTCAGCGGCGGCTCGCTTGCCGCGACGGCCAACATGAAGTTCCGTGACGCCGCCGGCTACGCGCTGGGCAACACGACGTTCATGCCCTACGACGGATACTTTGGTCCGGACGTGGACACCATGTCGTACATGGAACGCATGCTGGAGGACCCGAGCAGCGGCATGGACAAGCCGGCCGCCGTCATCGTGGAAACGGTGCAGGGCGAAGGCGGTGTCAACGTGGCCACGCTGCGCTGGCTCAAAGAGCTGGAAAAGCTGTGCAAGCGCCACGACATGCTGCTGATCGTGGACGATATCCAGGTCGGTTGCGGCCGCACCGGCACGTTCTTCAGCTTCGAGACCGCCGGCATCCGCCCCGACATCATCACGCTGTCCAAGTCGCTGTCGGGCTTTGGCCTGCCGATGTCGCTGGTGCTGATGAAGCCCGAGCTGGACATCTGGAAGCCCGGCGCCCACAGCGGCACCTTCCGCGGCAACAACCTTGCTTTCGTCACCGCCACGCAGGCGTTGGAAACGTACTGGACCAACGCCGCGTTCACCGCCGACGTCCAGCGCAAGGAGCGCCTGGTTGGCGACTGGCTCGAAAACCTGGTGCACAGCTATCCCAACGCCGGCCTGTCGGCGCGTGGCCGCGGCCTGATCCAGGGCCTCGTGTCCAACGGCAATCCGGCGCTGTCCAACCGCATCGCCCAATGCGCCTTCAAGAAGGGCGTCGTGATCGAAACGTCGGGCGCGCACGATGAAGTGCTGAAGCTGCTGCCCGCGCTGACGATCGAGGAAGACCTGCTCGCCAAGGGCCTGGATCTGATCGAGGCCAGCGTGGCAGAAGCGCTGGCCGATGAGGGGCAGTCTGCCCGCATCCTGAAATTTGGAGGAAAGCGTCAATGATCGTACGTAATGTCAAAGATGTGATCGGCACTGCCGACGAAGTCCGTACCGACACCTGGGTCAGCCGCCGCGTGCTGCTGAAGAAGGATGGCATGGGCTTTTCATTCCACGAGACCACCATTTTTCCGGGCGGCCGCACGCACATCCACTACAAGAACCATCTTGAGGCGGTGTGGTGCATCGAGGGCGACGGTTCGATCGAGACCATCGCCGATGGCAAGAAATATGACCTGGGCCCCGGCGTGGTCTACGCGCTGAACGAAAACGACGAGCACTGGCTGTGCGGCGGCAAGGAGCCGCTGCGCGTCATCTGCGTCTTCAATCCGCCGCTGACCGGCCAGGAAGTGCACGACAAGGAAGGTGTCTACGCGCTGCCCGATGCGGTCGCTGCCGGATAAAAGGAGGTTCGCATGATCTCACCCGCGCAGGATCCGTACGCCTCCCGTACGGATCGCAGTTCCGCCATCATTTCCCGCCAGGACCCCGTCGTCTATGAAGACGGCAAGTATGCCAACGCCCTGACCAGCGAGCAGGTCGGCCAGTACGACCGCGACGGCTTCCTGTTATTGGAAAACCTGTTCTCGGAGGCCGAAGTGCGCGCGCTCTCGGCCGAGGTCGAGCGCATGACGCGCGACCCGTCCATCGTCCGCCGCGAAGAGGCCATCACCGAGCCGGGCAGCAATGCCGTGCGTTCGATCTTTCTGGTGCACGTGCTCAATCCCATGCTGGCCCGACTGGTGCGCGATCCGCGCCTGGTCAACGTGGCGCGCCAGATTCTCGGTTCCGAGGTCTACATCCACCAGTCGCGCGCCAATATGAAGCCGGGCTTCAAGGGCAAGGAGTTCTACTGGCACTCCGACTTTGAAACCTGGCACGTCGAAGACGGCATGCCGTCGATGCGTGCGCTCAGCTGCTCGGTGCTGCTGACCGACAACAACGAGTGCAACGGCCCACTGATGCTGGTGCCCGGCTCGCATCGGCAGTTCATCTCGTGCGTCGGCGAGACGCCGAACGAGCACTACAAGCAGTCGCTGAAGAAGCAGGAATACGGCGTACCGGATCCCGTCAGCCTGCAGTTGCTGGTGGAGCAGGGCGGCATCAGCACGATGACGGCCAAGGCTGGCTCCGTGGTGTTCTTTGACTGCAATACGATGCACGGCTCGAACAGCAACATCTCGCCGTGGCCCCGCGCCAACGTCTTCATGGTCTACAACAGCATGGAGAACACCCTGAACCCGCCCAAGTACGGGCTGACCCCGCGTCCCGAGCACATCGCGACGCGCAAGGGATTCAAGGCGGTCACGCCGCTGGACACCTTGAAGCTGGTCGGCGGCTGAGCAACCGCCACCTTATCTGGCCCGGGCTAGTCCCGGGCTTTTTTTGTCTCTTTCGGTCGGTCCGGCGCGCCCCATTTCTTGTATTCTCTGCGGCATTCGCCACTCGTTGAGCCATCGCCGCCATGTCCGCCCGCATCCTCAGCCTGCATATCTATCCCGTCAAATCCTGTGCGGGCATCGACCTGACCGAATC
>CBHWAL010000567.1:0-2869 GCA_966111495.1 uncultured Achromobacter sp.
AGTTCGGTCTGCAATTGCGCCATCAGCTCCGGTGTCACGGGGTGTTTCATGGCCTCGTCCAACCAGGCGGCCAGGTCCGGGTGGGCGTCGAGACGGCGGCGCAGATGGCCGGACCAGGCGAGGGTTGGGGCGATCAAGGATGGTTTCGACATGGTGCAAAGGGCGGCAGACGGATGGACGTGTTTCAGGTATAAGTGGGGACGATACTGCAAGACATCTCCTCCTGCCCACTGATCCGTGTCTGTTCCAAAAAAAGTGCTCCGCAGCCTGTTCTGGGCCGCGCTGACCGTCTATGGCGTCGTCGCCATCGGGTTTCTGGGCGTGCGCTACTGGGTCCTCCCGCGGGTGGATCAGTGGCGCCCTCAGATCGAAGCCTACGCCAGCGAGGCGTTGGGCGCCCGCGTTACGATCGGCGCGATCAAGGCGAACTGGCAAGGGCTCAATCCCAGGCTCGATCTCGCCGCCGTCCAGGTCTACGACGACGAGGCCGATCCGGTATTGAGCCTGCCGTCCGTTTCCGCGGTGGTCGCATGGCGCAGCCTGCTGTCGCTGTCGCCCACGCTGGTGCGGCTGCGGCTGGAAAAGCCTGAACTCACGCTGCGGCGGGACGCGTCCAATCATCTGTGGGTCGCCGGTCAGGACATCGACCTGAACGCAAGCGATCACGCCTCTGACCTGAATCATCCGGGCCTGCGCTGGCTAGCGGCACAGCGCGAGCTGCAGGTCCGCGACGCCACGCTGCGCTGGCAGGACGAATTGCGCCAGGCGCCGGAACTGACGCTGGAGGGTGTCGACTTCCTGGTGCGTAATGGCAAGCTGTCGCATCGGTTTGTGTTGCAGGCTTCCGCGGGCCCCGCGCTGGCGCACAAGCTTGAACTGCGGGGCGAATTCAACCGCAGCCTCTTCACCACCGATGCCAGAAAGCCCGCCAACTGGAGCGGACAGATTTTTGCGCAGGCCGATGACGTGGAGCCGCAGGCCTGGGCGCCTTGGATCGACGTGCCCGCGGTCGCCGGCCGACTGGCCGCGCGGGCGTGGTGGCAACTGGACCACGGCAAGTTCACCGAACTGACCAGCGACGTCGCGGTGCGCGGCGTGTCCTGGGCCTCCGCGCCGGACGGCCCCGCTGTTCAAAGCGGCTCGGGCCAACTGCGCTTTTCCGTATGGCCCGGCGATTACGTAAAGATCGAAGGCGTGCCGCTGGGGCGCAGCACGGGCGCGCCTGACGTGGCCGTCAAGGGCGCGGTGCATCAGTTGCGCGTGACGCTGCCCGGGGTCTTCGAAACACCGACGCTGCGGGCCGACGACCTGGAACTCGACGCCCAGGTCAAGGGGCCGGATGCGGAGCATTGGTTCGTAGACGTCGCCCAGTTGCGACTCGCCAACGAAGACCTGGAAGCACGCCTGCAAGGGCAATGGCGGCCCGAGGGCAAGACCGCCGCGGGCAGCGCCGACGTGCGCGGCACGATGGTGCGCGGCTCGATGCCGGCCATCCACCGTTATCTGCCGCTCGAGGTAAATGCGGACGCCCGCGAATGGCTGGCGACCGGCCTGCCGGCCGGGCAGATGCACTCGGCGGCCATCACGCTCAAGGGCGATCTGGACGATTTTCCGTATGGTGCGCCCGGCGCGACCGGCGAGTTCGTCATCGCGGGCAACTATTCCGGCGCCAAGGTCGATTACGCGCCGGCGCGCAAGCACCACAAGGGCTGGCCGATGCTGGAAAACCTGTCGGGCAGTTTCCGCATCGACAAGGTGAGCCTGGCGTTGGACAGTGCGGGCGGCGCCGTGGCGCATACCGGACAGGGGCACACCGTAAGGTTGGGCGCGGTGAAGGCCGCCATTCCCAACATGGAACACGACTCGCAGCTTCGGGTCACCGGCGACACGTTCGGGCCGGTGGCGGCGTACTTGGCGCTGGCCGCGAATTCTCCGCTGGGCGAATTGCTGGACGGGGCCCTGGACGAGGCGCACGGCACCGGCGACTGGCGCATGCCGCTCGATCTGACCGTGCCGCTGCTCAACACCGACGACACGCAGGTGCTGGGGCGCATCAGATTCTCGGATAATTCGTTCAGCTTCATGCCCGAGATTCCGGTGCTCAGCCAGATCCACGGTGATCTGGAATTCTCGGAAAAGGGCGTGCAGACCAAGGGCATCCGCGCGCAGTTCCTGGGCGGGCCCGTCAACATCTACGGCACGCTGGCGCAAGGCACGGACGCGCTGCGCTTTGACGGCACGCTATCGGGGGCCGGACTGACGCAGTTGAGCCGCGCGCCGTCGATGTCGCGCTTTGCCGGCCGGGCGGCGTACAAGGGCCGGCTGATCTACCTGAAGGGCGGCGCGATCGATATTTCGGCCGAGTCCGACCTGATCGGTATGGCGATCGACATGCCCGCGCCGGCCGGCAAGCCCGCCAAGTCCGCGCAGTTGTTGAAGCTGCAATGGTCGCCAGCGCAGGACCGGGGCGCGCGCGACCGGCGCTGGCTCACGGCCAGCCTGGGCGACAACGTCAATGCGTTGTTCGAGCGGGACCCGGCCGATGGCTCGGCGTCTTATTTTTCGCGCGGCGCATTGGGCGTCGGACGGCCAGCCAGCCTGCCGGAACGCGGGCTGAGTCTGAACGCCAGCCTGCCCGAGTTGGACATGGACGGCTGGGAAAAGGTATCGGACGGCTTCGACGCGCCGCCCGTCAAGGGCAGGCTCCCATCCAAGCCCATCCTGCCGCAGCCCGAGCGCATCAGTCTGGCGGCCGGCGTAATGCATGCCAGCGGCTACACCTTCAATGACCTGACGCTGTACGCCACGCGCCCCGCGCCGGCGCGCTGGCGCGTCGAGCTGGAATCCCGCCAGGCGGCGGGCACGCTGG
>CBHWAL010000568.1:0-2849 GCA_966111495.1 uncultured Achromobacter sp.
CGGCGCTTGACGATCAGCTCCAGCGACGCCTCGCGGCTGGCCAGCGTCTGGCGGGTGACATCCAGGCGGCGCTGCGCGCTGTCGCGGGCCACATAGGCCTGGATCACCTCGGCCACCAGGCTGATCTGCGCGCCGCGCGCGGTGGCCTCGGTCGACAGGTACTCCTGCAGGGCGGCGTCCGACAGGCTGCGCACGCGGCCGAACAGATCCAGTTCAAATGCCGTGAGGCCCAGGCCGGCCTGGTAGCTGCTTTGCACCGCCGACTCGCCGGTGGCGTTCAGGTCGCCAGGGACGCGTTGGCGCGTACCCGTGCCCTGCGCATTGATGCCGGGCAGCCGGTCCGCGCGCGTGATCTGGTATTGCGCGCGGGCCGCCTCGATGTTGAGCAACGACTGGCGCAAGTCGCGGTTGTTGGCCAGCGCCAGTTCCACCAGCTTGCGCAAGGCGTCGTCGGTGACGAAGGACTGCCAGTCCAGCGTTGCCGCGGCGGACTCGCCGGGGCCGGTCGACGCCAGGCTCCAGTTGTCACCGACGGGCGACGCCGGGCGTTCATAGACGGGGGCCAGCGAGCAGCCCGCGAGCGCCGCGGTCAGCAGAAGCGCGGACAGACGCAAGGGAAAGAAAGTCTGCAACATGAATTACTCCTGCACCGTGCGCGGCGTGGCGTCGGGGGTAGGCGTCGGCTTGGGCGTGGCCTTGCCCCGCTTGCGCTGCACCAGCGACAGCACCCAAACGAAGAAGATGGGGACGAAGATCACGCCCAGCAGCGTGGCGGTCAGCATGCCGCCGATCACGCCCACGCCCAGCGCGCGCTGGCTGGCCGCGCCCGCGCCGGTGGCCAGGGCCAGCGGCACCACGCCCAGGATGAATGCCAGCGACGTCATCACGATGGGGCGAAAGCGCAGCTTGGCGGCCTGGATGGCGGCGTCGGCCAGCGAATGCCCTTGTTCGCGCAGGCTCTTGGCAAATTCCACGATCAGGATGGCGTTCTTGGCGGCCAAGCCGATGATGGTGATGAGCCCCACCTTGAAGTACACGTCGTTCGGCATGCCCAGCACCGTCACCGCCAGCACCGAACCCAGCGCGCCGATCGGCACGATCAGCATCACGGACGCCGGAATCGACCAGCTTTCGTACAGCGCGACCATCAGCAGGAACACCACCAGGAATGCCAGCGCAAACAGCATGGGCGCCTGCGAGCCCGCGAACTTCTCCTGGTACGACAGGCCGGTCCACTCGTAGCCGATGCCATCCGGCAGACCCGCCACGATGCGTTCGATCTCGGCCATCGCCTGGCCGGTGCTGCTGCCGGGCATCGCGTCGCCGGCGATCTTGAACGCCGGATAGCCGTTGTAGCGGGAGATCTGCACGGGGCCGTTCTCCCAGTCCGTCTTCACGAATGCGCTGAGCGGAACCATGCCGCCCGTCTTGTTCGGCACGTTCAGCTGCAGGATGCTTTCCGGCGTCATGCGGTCGCGCACGTCGGCCTGCACCACCACGCGCTGCAGGCGCCCGGCGTTGGCAAAGTCATTGACCGTGGCCGACCCGTAGGCCGCCGAGATCGCCGTGCTGATGACGTCAAAGCCCACGCCCAGCGCCTCGGCCTTCTCGCGGTCGATGTCCAGGCGCAACTGCGGCGCGTCGGCCAGGCCTTCCATCATGGCGTAGGCGATCACGGGCGAACTGTTGGCCTGCGCCAGCAGCTGGTTTCTTGCGTCGGTCAGCGCCGCGCGGCCCAGGCCGCCGCGGTCCTGCAGCCGCAGCGCGAAGCCGCCCGAATTGCCCAGCCCTTCGATGGGCGGCGGGTTGACGGCCATCACCGAGCCGTCGTCGATCACCGCAAATTTCGCGTTCACGCTGTCGGCCACGTCGGTGGCCGATTGGCCCTTGCCGCGCTCGGACCAGTCCTTGAGTGTGGGGAACGCGATGCCCGCGTTCTGGCCCGTGCCCGAGAAGCTGAAGCCCATGACGGTGAAGGCGTCGCCCATGGCGTCCAGCGACAGCAGGTGCTGTTCGACGTCGGCCACCACCTTGTCGGTGCGCATGTGCGTCGCGCCCGGCGGCAATTGCACATCAACGATGACGTAGCCCTGGTCTTCCGGCGGAACGAAGGATTCCGGCACGCGCACGTACAGCACGGCCAGCACGGCGACGATGGCCGCGTAGATGACCATGTAGCGGCCCGTGCGGCGCACCAGGCGCGTGTTCAGCGCCTCGAAGCGGCCGGTCAGGCGGTTGAAGACGCGGTTGAACCAGCCGAAAAAGCCCTTCTTTTCGTCGTGATGGCCCTTCGGAATGGGTTTGAGGAACGTGGCGCACAGCGCCGGCGTGAACGTCAGGGCCAAGAAGCCCGAGAACAGGATCGACACCGCCAGCGACAGCGAGAATTGCTGGTAGATCACGCCGACCGAGCCGCTCATGAAGGCCAGCGGCAGGAACACGGCCGACAGCACCAGCGTGATGCCGACGATGGCGCCGGACACCTGCTCCATGGCCTTGACCGTGGCCTCGCGCGGCGACAGCCCCTCTTCGGCCATGATGCGTTCGACGTTCTCGACCACGACGATGGCATCGTCCACCAGAATCCCGATGGCCAGCACCATCCCGAACATGGTCATCATGTTCACCGAGAAGCCCAGCACCGACATCACTGCAAACGTGCCCAGCAGACACACCGGCACCACGATGGTCGGGATCAGCGTGTAGCGGAAGTTCTGCAGGAACAGGAACATCACCAGGAAAACCAGCACCATCGCTTCTAGCAGCGTGTGCACCACCTTCGTGATGGCCACGCTGACGAACTTGGACGTGTCGAACGGCACCGAATACTCAACGTCTTCAGGGAACGA